>JALHTV010000299.1 GCA_022866005.1 Phycisphaerae bacterium | reverse complement strand
CCTAAGGCTCACCGACAGTGCCTCGGCCGAGGCCACCTTGAGCTTTGAGCTAAGCGAGACTCGCTCAGCCTTCATCAGCGGCGCGGGAGACCCCAGCAGCGCGGCGATCATCGGAGACGCCGGGCTACACAGGCTGGACCTCCAGACCGGTTACTGGCGCCCGCGGGAGGGCCGCACGTTTTACGTGTTGAAGCACTTCGGTTCGATCACCGGAAGCTTCGACGACATCACCACCAACATCACCGGCGGCCAGCAGGTCGATCCCAACACCCTCCTGCCGATCCCCTTCTTCGCCGCGGGCGTCGTCACGGACCCCAACGCCCCGGCCAAGCTCGCCATGCAGGTGACCTTCCAGGGCCTGACGGCTGGGGACGCCAACGGTGACCACGCCGTTGACGGTGGAGACCTGGCGTTGATGGGCGGGGCGTGGATGAAGGAAAGCCAGACCTGGGCCTCGTGCGACTTCAACGGCGACGGCCAGGTGGACGCCTGCGACTTGGCGTTGTTTGGCGGGAACTGGGGGTGGTCTCTGGCGCCGGCGCCGCCGCCCGGGGCGCCGCTGCCCGAGCCCGCCTCCGCGGGTCTGTTGTTGGCTGGCGGTCTTGCTCTGATTGGAGCACGGCCCCGCAATCATCGCACGGTGGGATAGCGCTTCGGCGGGGCAGGCCCACCCACACTGGCCCTGCTGGGCCTGGGCGCCGCGGTGCTGACTCGCAAGAAGCGCTCCCCCGGCCGCTTCGGTGCAGACCGCGCGGGACGCTTGCCTGGTGGCTCGGGGCGTGCTATCCTGAGAGCAGTCCGATGAAGGATCGAGGGGAAGATGAAGCGAACTCGAAGGCACGTGGGCACACCGTATCAGGGCGCCGAGCGGCGACGACACAAACGCTTTGCCGTGCCGTGTCCCGTGCGGCTGTCGCAGGGGGACGCCGCTGAGGCCACGGGAAAGACGGCCAACGTCTCCGATGGCGGCATGCTCGTCCCGTTGCCGCCACAGATGCTGCCGGCCTGCGGCAACGTGGTGGACGTGCTTCTTCGCGTCCCCCGCCAGACACCCAACACCTACATGCTGGAAGAGTTCGTCAGCCGCGCGCGGGTCGTCCGCTACGACGCCCTGGCTGACCGCGAGGGCGCAGGGGCTGCATTGGAGTTCGTCCACCCGATGGAGCTGGGCCTGGAGGTCTGAGGGGCTTCAGCGCATCGCCTTGGCCGCGATGTCGTGCCGGCAGAAGCAGTCCTTCCAGTGAATCTTCGCGACGGCCTCGTACGCCCGCCGCTGCGCCTCAGCGAGGGTCTCCCCCAAGGCCGTGACGCCCAGCACGCGCCCGCCTGAGTTGACCAGCGTGCCGTCCTGCAAGGCGGTGCCCGCGTGGAAGACCTTCACGTCGGCCAGCGCCTCGGCCTGGTCGATGCCGGTGATCTCGTATCCCTTGGCATAGCTGCCGGGATAGCCCCCCGAGGCCATCACCACGCACACCGCCGGGCGCGGATCGAACTCGACGGTCATCCTGTCCAGGCGGTGCTGGGCGGTGGCGACCAGGACCTCCACCAGGTCGCTGCGGAAGCGCATCATCAGCGGTTGGCACTCCGGGTCACCGAAGCGGCAGTTGAACTCGATGACCTTGGGGCCGGCGGGGGTGAACATCAGCCCGGCGTAGAGCACCCCCTCGTAGCGGCCGAAGTCGCGGCGCATCGCGTCCACGATCGGCACGAGGATCTCCCGCTCGATGCGGTCCATCGCCTTGTCGTCCACGAGCGGGACGGGGCTGTAGGTGCCCATGCCGCCGGTGTTGGGGCCGGTGTCACCGTCCCCGACGGGCTTGTGGTCCTGGATCGGCGGCAGCGGGTAGATGTTCCGCCCGTCGCACAGGGCCAGCACGGTGGCTTCTGGACCCGCAAGCAGTTCCTCGATGACCACGGTGTTGCCCGCCTCCCCGAAGACCTTGCGCTCCATCATGTCTTCCAGGGGCTTGACCGCCTGGTAAGGTTCGAGGCAGACGACCACGCCCTTGCCGGCCGCCAGCCCCGAGGCCTTGACGGCCACGCCGTGATCGCGGGATAGGACGTAGTCCTTGGCCAGCCCCAGGTCGGTGAAGATTCGCGCCTCGGCCGTCGGCACGCTGGCGGCGCGCATGAGGTTCTTGGCGTAGGCCTTGTCGGACTCGATGCGCGCGCCCGCGGCGCTGGGCCCGAAACACAAGGCCCCGGCCTGTCGCACGGCATCGGCCAGGCCGGCCGCCAGGGGCTCTTCCGGCCCAACCACCACCAGGTCCACCGCGTTGTCGCGCACGAAGGAGACAATCCCACCGATGTCCATCGCCCGAATGTCCAGGCACTCGGCGTGCTGGGCGATGCCCGGATTTCCCGGGGCGGCCCACATCTTGTCGCACAGCGGCGAGCAGGCCATCTTCCAAGCCAGGGCATGCTCGCGCCCGCCGCCGCCGACCAGTAGTATCTTCATCGCCCATCCTTTCCCACGGTGCCTCAGGGGCTTACCACAGACCGGCGCAGTGTATACGACCCGCCCGGCGGATTCCACAGCCAGCCGATGTCGACTAGGGCGGAGGGGGTGGCTGCGGCTTCCGTGATAACCGCAGACCCCTGGGCAACATGCAATAATGCCTTGCGGGGTGTCGGAATTTTCTGCGGATTTCGCTTGCAGGGCCTTCAGAGCCCCCTATAATTTGCCGAGGTTTTGGGAGTGTCCACCTGATCGGCAGGGCTGGATACCTTATGAAGAATTAACCCCTTTCGAACCGGTTCTCCCCCGGCCGGTTCGAATGCCGAGGCGGAGCCTGTCGTCCCCCCCCGCGGCAGGCCCGCCATTTTTTTGCGCGCCCTGTCGCGCGCTACATGCGCAACGGGCCAGCAGCGCCGCGTGGCCGCTCGTGTCGCAAGCACACACTTCGCGCGCAGCACGTAGGGCGCGGGTGGGAGGGGAGAAGTGGGAGCGGGAATCACGTCTGGCGGGCTTACACCAGTTTGCCTTCGCGCTCGGCGGTGACGTAGTTCATGCAGAACTCATCTTTGCCCGCGACGGCCTGGGCGGCGTAGAGGGTGGCCATGATGCCGGGGGTGCAGGGGTCGATCAGGGCGGTGTCCATGCCGTGGTAGATCGCCCCCGCCAGCAGCGCGAAGTTGATGTACCGTCGCCTGGGCAGGCCGAAGCTGACATTGGAGCAGCCACCGCCGATGTGGACCTTGGGCCATTCCTTGTGAATGGCCGCAATGGCGTCGATGACCGCGCGGGCGCTGAGACAATCGACCGAGAGCGTGAGGAAGCACGGGTCGATGATGATGTCCTCCGGCTTCCTGCCGGCGGCGGTGAGCTTCTTAATGAGCTGCTCGGCATTTCGCAGGCGGTCGTCCACGCCGGCCGGCGCCCCTTGGTCGCTCATCAGCAGGCCGATCACCATGCAGTCGGACTGTTCCAGGATGGGCATCAGCGGGCCCAGGCGGCTGCTCTCCAGCGAGATGCTGTTGAGGATCGCCCGGTGCTTGGCCAGGGACAATCCTCTCTTGACGGCCTGGGGGTTGGCCGAGTCGATGCACAGCGGCACGTCGACGCTCCCCTGGACGGTCTCGACCAGCCAGGCGATGTTCTCGGCCTCGCGCGCGGGGCGCGGGTCGCCGCCGTTGATGTCCAGGTAGTGCGCCCCGGCCTGGAGCTGCTCGCGGGCGGTGCGGAAGATCGCCTGGCTGTCGCGGGCCTCCAGCGCCGCGGCGATGGGCTTTCGCGTGGCGTTGATCCTCTCGCCAATGATGATCATCCTGCTTTCTCCCGCCTTCGCCGCCGGATTTGCCCAGGCGACCGGAACAGGTATGGATACCCGCGCGGACCGCAGTGGGCAAGGCATTTACGCGCAGGCCGCGCCTACGACTCGCGCCGCCCGTAGAGATAGGCGTAGACGGCCCCCACGAACAGCGCCCCGCCGAGGATGTTGCCCAGCGTCACGGGCAGCAGGTTGTTCACGAGGAACTGCACCCAGGTGACGTTGGCGCCCAGGAAGATCCCCACCGGTATGAAGTACATGTTGGCCACGCTGTGCTCAAAGCCGATCGCGACGAACGCCATGATCGGCCACCAGACGCCCAGGATCTTTCCGGCTACGTCATCGGCCGCGACCGCCAACCACACGGCCAGGCACACCAGCCAGTTGCAGCCCACCCCCCGCCACAGCAGCGTCCAGAAGCCCAGGGAGACCTTGGTCTCGGCAATGCCCTTGGCACAGCTCAGCCACGGGTCAGCCGCGAGCAGCCCCGTCAGGTGCGCCAGAAAATAGGCCACGAAGACCGAGCCGGCGAGGTTGCCCACGAAGGACCACACCCAGTTCTGCACCAGCGCCAGCCAGCTCGTCGCCCCTGTCAGCGTCGAGGGGATCATCAGCGCCGTGTTGCCGGTGAACAGCTCCGAGCCGGCGATCACCACGAGCATCAGGCCCACGGGGAACACCCCGGCAAAAACGAGCTTCCCCAACCCGGGGTTGCAGCCCTTGACCTCCGGACAGCCCCCGCCGACCACCTCGGCCAGCAGCCCGCCGAAGGCAATGTACGCCCCAGCCAGAAAACCCAGCAGCAACAACTTGCCCAGCGGCAGGGTGCTCTTGGCGCAGCCGATGGAGATGACGGCACGAACGGTCTCTTGGGGTTTCTTGCATGCCATGGGAGGTCCTTGGGGTCTTGATGGTTGCAGGTGGCGCGACAAACTCACCTAGCGCGACACCGAATCGCATCTGACGGGCAGAAAGTAGCCGCCGCCCTCGCGAGGGTCAACACCCAATCGGCCGGTCAGGCGAAGTAGCCGCCAGAGGTCTTCTTGAATTCCTGGTCGGTCATCAGCACGTCGTACTCGCTTAGGCCCGCTGCCGTGGCGATCTCCTGCGCGGTGGAGCGCACCTCCTGGTCCGAGTGGCCATGGATCATGGCGAACAGGTTGTAGGGGAAGCCCGCAAACGGCCTGCGGCGATAGCAGTGAGACACGCCCGGGCGCTGGGCCGCGGCCTGGCCTACTTCGTCGATGCGCTCCGGCGGGACGGCGAATACGGCCATGCCGTTGGTGACGTAGCCCAGCCGGCGATGGCTGACCACCGCGCCGAACCGCCGGACCACGCCCTCGGCCAACCAGGCCTTGACCTGGTGCAGCAGCGTCTCGATCGCCTGGCCCAGCTCCGCGGCCAAGGCGTCGAACGGCAGCTCCACCGGCGGCAGGTCGCCCGCCAGCCGGCGCACCATCCTGCGCCCGGCGGCATCGAGCTTGACTGCCTTCTGCTCCTGCGACAGCGGGGCAGCGGAAGCCTGGGCAGGAGGAATCTCCAGGCCCGGCGGGAGGAAGACGGCGTGGATCTTGTAGACCCGCTCGGCCGGCAGGGCCCGGAGCTCGTCGATGCCGCTGCGCCGCCACAGGTCTGCAAGCGCGCGCTCGAGCGCCACTTCGTCCGGTGCCGTCAGCGTGAACCACAGGTTGTAGCGGTGGCGGCGGCTGTAGTTGTGCGTCACGCCGCTAGAAGTGCCGACGATCCCAGCGACCTCCGCCAGGCGATCCGCCGGCACCCGCGCGGTGACCAATGTTGAGACGTAGCCCAGCCGGCGCGGGTCGAACACCGCACCGATCCGCCGGATGATGCCCTCCTCCCGCAGGCGGCGCAGCCGCGCCATCGCCTCGGCCGATTCGATCCCCACGCCTCGGCCCAGCAGCTCGAACGGCCTGGGGACGATGGGGAACTGCGTCTGGGCGGCCCAGATCAGCCGGGCGTCTGTGGCGTCGAGGACGTCGCCTTTCGGCGCGCCTGGCGATGCCGTGCCGCGTGGCTGATGAAGGCACAGGGGCTCTTCGGCCAGGTAGTCGCCGCTCGCGGCCCAGGCCCGCGCCCGGCAGCCGCCGCAGAGGGTGTGGAACTCGCACACCCCGCAGCGCCCGCCGTAGCGGGTGCGGTCGCGCAGGGCTGCGAACACCGGCGAGGTCCGCCAGATCGTCGCGAAGTCATAGTCCGCCTCCCGCAGGTCGCCGGCGGCGACTTCCAGGAACCCGCAGGCCTGCACCGTGCCGCGATGAGACACGAACGCGAACGACCGCCCGCCAAGGCATCCCTTCGTCGCCGGCCCGGCTCCCCGGGGCGACGCCGTGGCAAGCCCGGCCGCCTGGCCGCGCTGCTGGAGGATCCGCTGGAAGTGGGGGGCGCAGGTGACGCGGATGGGGACCTCGCCGCGGGCCTGCTGCTCCGCGAGCCAATTCAGCGTCTGCTCGTACTCCTCAGCCGACAGCGCCTCCGATGCGAGCTGCCGCCCGCGGCCGGTGGGCACGAGCAGGAAGGGATTGAACGTCTTGGCGCCGAGTTTTGCGGCCAGGTCCAGGATGGCCGGCAGCTCCGCGACATTGCGGCGGGTGACCGTGGTGTTGATCTGGAAGGGCAGCCCGGCCTGGCGGGCCGACTCGATGCCCTGCAACGCTGCGGTGAAGGTGCCCGCTTGGCCGCGGAAGGCGTCGTGCGAGGCGGCGGTCGCCCCGTCCAGCGAGACCGAGATGGCCGCCACGCCCGCCTGGGACAGGCGTGCGGCCGCGGCGTGGTCCAGCAGCGCCCCGCAGGTCGCCAGCACGACGCGCAGACCCAGGCCGCTCGCGCGGGCGGCGATGTCGGTGACGTCGTCCCGCAGCAGCGGCTCACCGCCGGTGAGGATCACGGTCGGCCGGGCGAAACCCGCCAAGTTCTCCAGCAGCCGGGTCCACTCCTGGCCCGTCAGCTCATCCTCGGCGGCATCTTGGGCGGCCGCGGCGCGGCAGTGGCGGCAGGTGAGCACGCAGCGGCGCGTGACCTCCAGGGCCACCAGCCGCGGCAGCGGTTCGCCGGGGGGCATTGCGGTGGGCGGAGGCGTCACGGGGCGCCCTCCACGGGGGCGATCTCGTCATCGGTCAGATAGCAGGCCGGGTCGTCGCCCCAAAGGTCCCCGGCCGACTCAGCCCGGACGCGGAGGTTCCCGTTGCAGGCCGGGAGGTACCGGCAGCGCCCGCAGCGCCCCTTGAGGCGCCCGTGCCGGTCTCGCAGCGCCCCCAGCAAGGGATTGGCCGGGTCGGTCCAGATCCGCGAGAACGGCAGCTCCTGCACGTTGCCCAGCGAGGCGTGGCGCCAGAACTGGTCGGGATGGACTGCCCCGTCCCAACCCACGCAGGCTAGACCCTCGCCCGAGGTGTTGCCGCCATTGGCCTTCAGCAGCCGCCAGACCTCCTGGGCACGCGGGCTGCCCTCGCGGACCATCCGCAGGTGCAGGTAGGGGCCGTCGGCGTGGTTGTCGACGGTGAGGATTTCCTTGGCCAGCCCGCGGCGGTGCACATCGGCCGTGCGGTCGATGAGCAGGTCCAGGGCGGCCCGCCTGGCGACGTGGTCGAGGTCCTCGTCGCGCAGGGCGGCCCCGCGGCCGGTGTAGACCAGGTGGTAGAAGCAGGCGCGGGGGACGTCCTCCTCCTCCAGTAGCGAGAAGATGCCGTCGATCTGGTGGGCGTTGCGGCGGGTGAGAACCAGCCGCAGGCCCGTTTTGAGTCCCGCCCGGCGGCAGTGGCGCAGGCCTTCCAGCGCGCGGTCGAACGCCCCGGCCGCCCCGCGAAAGCCGTCGTGGACTTCCTTGAGCCCGTCCAGCGACACGCCCACGTAGGCAGCCCCGGCCTCCCGCAGGCGGTCGGCCGCACGGGCGTCGATGAGCGTGCCGTTGGTGCTCAGCACCGCCCGCAGGCCGCACGCGGCGGCGCGGCGGATCAGGTCGAACAGGTCGCCCCGGAGCATCGGCTCACCGCCCGAGAAGAGCACCACCGGCACGCCGAATCCCGCCAGGTCTTCCAGCATGGCCGTCGCGGCGGCGGTGTCCATCTCCTGCGAGCCGGTGCCCCCGGCGGCGTAGCAGTGGGCGCAGGAGAGGTTGCACCGGGGCGTGCAGTTCCACACGACTACCGGCTTTCGCGCAGGCCCGCGGCTCGTGGCGTGCCCGTAGCGCAGGTCATCGCTGGTCCCGGCGGTGCCGCAATAGAGGCGGGAGATGTTGATCACGGTTAGCCCTCCCTCGCCCTCCGGCAGGCGGCGACGATCGCGTCGACCAGGCCGGGGACGGTGTGCTCGCGGGCCTCGACGGTGGGTTCGAGGCCCGCGCGGCGCAGGGCGGCGGAGGTCACCAGGCCGATGCTCGCCAGGCGCACCGGCCGCGCCCGCAGCGAGCGCGCGTCGACGGCCGAGAGCATCCCGGCGACCGTCGAGGGGCTGGTGAAGGTGATCCAGTCAACCTCCCCGGCCTCCAGTAACCGGCGCAGGGCCTCGGCGGCGGCCGGGTCGGTCCGCGTGCGGTAAGCCTCCACCGCCGTGACGTGCGCCCCGCGGGCGGTGAGGGCCTCAGGCAGGTCCGGCGGGGCGATGTCGGAGCGCGGGACCAGCACTCGCGCGCCGGAGAGGTTTTTGGCCATGGCCGCAGCCATCGCCTCGGCCAGCGCGGCCGTGCCCGCCTCAACCGGCTGGAGGTCGCAGCGCAGGCCGAACTGCTCCAGCCGCCGCCCTGTGGCCGGGCCGATGCAGCATAGCTTGCAGCCGGCTAGAGCGCGGGCGTCGGCGCCGGCATCGACCACGGCGGCAAAGAACGCCTCGACCGCGTTGACGGACGTGAACACGATCCAGTGGAACCGCCCCAGGTTCGCCACGGCCTGGCGCAGCGCGGTCGCGTCGGCCGGCGGGTCGATGGCGATCAGGGGACACTCGATGACGGCGGCCCCCAGTTCCTCCAGCGCCTCGGCGAGCTGAGCGGCCTGGTCGGGTGCCCTCGTGACGGCGATCCGCTGGCCGAATAAGGGGCGGCGCTGGAACCACTCGATCTGCTCCCGCAAGGACACGACCTCGCCCACCAGCGCGATCGCGGGTGGCTCCAGGCCGGCGCGGCGGGCCTTTTCGGCGATGTCCGCCAGCGTCCCGGTCGCGACGCGCTGGCGGGCCGTGCCCGCCCACTGCACGACGGCGGCCGGGGTGTCGGCGGCCCGCCCGGCGTCCGTCAGGCAGCGGCAGATCGACTCCAGGTTCGCCACCGGCATGTAGAACGCCAGCGTCCCCGGCCAGGCAGCCAGGGCCGACCAGTCCAGGGACGCAGCCGTCTGGGGCGATTCCTGCCCGGTGACCAGGCCCAGGCTGGCGGCGGGGGCGTTGACCGTCCCCGGGGTGGGGCGACTCAGCAGGCGCCACGCGCCGCCGCTGCGGCCGATCGACACATCCTCGACCTGGAAGCCGT
>JALHTV010000298.1 GCA_022866005.1 Phycisphaerae bacterium | reverse complement strand
GCTCGCCGCGGCGAAGCCCCAGCGAGCCGGGCAGCCTGGCCGGCAAGACCGGCGCGGAGATCTTCCACGAGATCCTCCTTCGGGAGGGCGTGGACATCCTGTTTGGTTTCCCCGGCGGGATGGTGCTGCCGATCTTCGACGTGCTGTACCGTTCACCGATCAAATTTATCCTGACTCGTCACGAGCAGGGCGCCACGCACATGGCCGACGGCTACGCCCGCAGCACGGGCAAGACCGGCGTGGTTATCGCCACCAGCGGGCCGGGCGCCACCAACCTGGTGACCGGCCTGGCGACGGCGAACATGGACTCCGTGCCGCTGGTCGCGTTCACCGGCCAGGTCCGCAGTGGGCTCATCGGCAACGATGCCTTCCAGGAGGCCGACATCACCGGCATCAGCCGCCCGATCACCAAGCACAACTTCCTGGTCAAGCGGGTGGAGGACCTCGGGCGCACGATCAAGGAGGCGTTTCACATCGCGCGCACGGGCCGGCCTGGGCCGGTGCTGGTGGACATGCCCGTCGATGTCAGCCAGAACAAATGCCCGACCGAGCCCAGCCTGGAGATGGACCTGCCCGGCTACAAGCCCCAGATGCACGGCCATCCGCAGCAGATCAAGGCCGCGGCCGAGGCCATCAACGCGGCCAAGCGCCCGGTGCTATACGTCGGCGGCGGCGTGGTGATCTCGGGCGCGTCGGAGGAGCTGCGCGCGCTCGCGGCCAAGGGCAACATCCCCGTCACCACCACGCTGCTGGCGCTGGGGACGTTCGACGAGCGGTCGGAGCTGGCGCTTCATATGCTGGGCATGCACGGCTCGGCCGCGGCCAACTACGCCGTGCAGGAGAGCGACTGCCTGATCGCCGTCGGGGCGCGGTTCGACGACCGCGTCACGGGCAACCTGGAGACCTTCGCGCCGCACGCGAAGATCATCCACATCGACATCGACCCCAGTTCGATCTCCAAGAGCGTCGTGGTGGACATCCCGGTGGTGGGCGACGCCAAGGACATCCTGGGCAGGCTCCTGCCGCTGGTCCAGGCCGCCCCGCGGCCCCAGTGGCTGGCCAAGGTCGCCGACTGGAAGAAGCGCTACCCGCTGAAGTACGCCACCGACGGGCACCTCAAGCCCCAGGAGGTCGTCGCGCGGATCGGCGAGCTGACGAAGCACGACGCGATCATCGCCACCGGCGTCGGCCAGCACCAGATGTGGACGGCCCAGTTCTACGGCTGGCGCAAGCCGCGGCAAGTGATTACCTCCGGCGGGCTGGGCACGATGGGCTTCGGCTGTCCGGCGTCCATCGGGGCGCAGTTCGGCAACCCCGGGGCGACCGTCATCGACATCGACGGCGACGGCAGCTTCTGCATGACGATGGTCGAGGTCATCACCGCGGTGCGCTACCAGCAGCCCGTCAAGTTCGTCGTGCTGGACAACGACTACCTGGGCATGGTCCGCCAGTGGCAGGAGATGTTCTACGGGCGGCGGTATTCCGCCGTCCGCCACCCCTGCCCGCAGTTTGCCCAGGTGGCCGAGGGCTTCGGCGCCCGCGGCATGAAGGTGACGGACCGCAGCGAGCTGGACGATGCCATCGTCGAGATGCTCAAGCACGAAGGCCCGGTCGTCCTGCACGCGGAGGTGGAACCCGAAGAGAACGTCTACCCGATGGTGGCCGCGGGCAAGGGCCTCCACGAAATGGACCTGGGCAAGCTGGCCT
>JALHTV010000297.1 GCA_022866005.1 Phycisphaerae bacterium | reverse complement strand
GGCCCTTCCACCCGCAGGCGGTCCAGGTCGGCGTCCACCTCGACGGTGGCTGGAACGATGTAGGTGTCGACCTTGACGGTCCTGCCGGCCAGGACTTTCGCCGCCTGGAGGAAGTCGGTCGTCTTGCCGCCGGTGCAGGAGCCGATGTAGACGCGGCCAATCCGCACGTCCTTGAGTTGTCGCGCGGTCGCGCGGTGGTCGGGCGAATGCGGCTGGGCGACCGTGGGCTCCAGCGCACCGGTGTCGAACTCGTAGACCTTGGCGCAGCTCGCGTCGGGATCGGACGCGACGGGCTGGAAGGGCCTGTCGGTCCGCGAGCGGACGTACTCTAGCGTGACCTCGTCGGTGGCGATGATGCCGTTCTTGGCGCCCGCCTCGACGGCCATATTGCACAGCGTCATCCGCTCGTCCATGTTCATCGCCCCAAGGGCCTCGCCAGTGAACTCCATCGCGCAGTAGGCGGCCCCATCGGTGCCGATCTGGCCGATGACGTGCAGGATGAGGTCCTTGGCCATCAGGTAGGGCGGCACCGGCCCGTGGAAGACGAACTTCAGCGTCGGAGGCACCTTCAGCCACAGCTTGCCGGTGCCTAGGACAAAGGCCGCCTCGGTGTTGCCGATGCCCGTGGCGAACTCACCGAACGCCCCGTGGGTGCAGGTGTGGCTGTCGGTGCCCAGGAGCAGCTCGCCCGGGCGGCAGTGGCCGTTTTGCGGGAGGGCCACGTGGCAGACGCCGCGGTAGCTGGTGCGCTCGGGGCTGGCGTAGGGGTTCGGCATGCCCTCCAGGCGGGGGGGCATGAAGTCCGGGTCGTAGTAGTGCCGAATGCCCTGGCGCTTCACGAAGTCGCGAAGGATTTCGATGTTTCGGTGGGCCTTGGAGTCTGCGGTGAAGATGTAGTGGTCGGGAATGATCACGACCTTGTCAGGGTCGAAGACCTTGGCGTCGCGTCCGAACTGCTCCTGGAACACGCCGATGGTCCCCGGCCCGCAGATGTCGTGGGTCATCAGGACGTCCACGCAGCACCAGAGGTTCTGGCCCACCGCGGCCGAAGCCTTGTCTGCGTGAGCGGCCAGGATCTTTTCCGTGATTGTCATGCCCATGAAGCACACACTTCGTCGCGATTCCGCAGGTCCTGGGCCTCGCGGCCGGCCGGCGGGAAGCAGGCATGGTACGCCCTGGCCGCGCGGCAATCAACGGGCCGGGCGACTTGATGCACGAGTGCGAGCACGGTAGAAATGCCACCACAAGACCGGGCTAATCCATCGCCAGGAGCGCCTCGCACCCATGAGCACGGCCAAGCATGTCACGCGATTCAGAGTCCGCTACAGCGAGGTGGACCGCATGGGAGCGGCCTACAACTCGCGGGCGCTGGAGTGGTTCGAGGCCGCCCGGGTGGAGCTGCTGCGGGCCGTCGGGCTGGCCTATGACTGGATGGAGCAGCAGGGGGCGCACCTGCCGGTGGTCGAGGCGCACCTGGAATACCTCAGCCGGGCGGGATTCGACGACGAGCTGGAGATGACCGCGACCGCCTCCATGCCGGGCAAGGCGTCGGTGCGGTTCGACATCGTCGTGGCCGACGCCGCCACCGGCCGCGAGGTCGTCCGCGGCTACACGCTGCACGCCATCACCGACAAGACCGGCAAGTGCCTCCGCCCGCCCAAGTGGCTGTCCGACGCCCTGGCCGGCGACGGGCCGTAGGAGCAGGCAGGAGCGGGGATAGAGGCCCCGGATCACCTTTCAGCCCGCCCGGGCCCGACGCACCCTTGACAGGCGCCCTGGCGGCGGATACGATTACTCTCAAGATGCACACCAGCGGCAGACAAAGCGGCTCGTTCTCGCCAGGGCTATCGGCTCCTGTGCTGGTGGTGCTGCGCCCCGTCGTTGTACTCTAGGCCGCTTCCCGTACGGGTTGCGGCCATACCCCGTCGGTTCAGCCTGGGCGGCCTTTTCCACCCGGACAGGCGGGGACCCCAACCCCGATGCACCGGGATTGGCGACCCCCCAGCTTGCCTCTGGGCTTGGAAAGGGTTATCTTCCCCGCCATCGGCGGATGATCCTCCACCACACCGCCAGATGCCCAAGGATTGCAGGTCATGAGCAAGAGTTCCCAAGGTCCCAGGAAATCCAAGAAGACCACCACTCCGGCTGCGACCCCGGACGCACCCGCTAAGGCCGCCCCCTCGGTGCCGGGCTCGCCGCGGCGAAGCCCCAGCGAGCCGGGCAGCCTGGCCGGCAAGACCGGCGCGGAGATCTTCCACGAGATCCTCCTGCGGGAGGGCGTGGACATCCTGTTCGGTTTCCCCGGCGGGATGGTGCTGCCGATCTTCGACGTGCTGTACCGCTCACCGATCAAATTCATCCTGACTCGTCACGCGCAGGGCGCCACGCACATGGCCGACGGCTACGCCCGCAGCACGGGCAAGACCGGCGTGGTCATCGCCACCAGCGGGCCGGGCGCCACCAATCTGGTGACCGGCCTGGCGACGGCGAACATGGACTCCGTGCCGCTGGTCG
>JALHTV010000296.1 GCA_022866005.1 Phycisphaerae bacterium | reverse complement strand
TCTCATCCTGGAGACAGGGGTTCGACTCCCCTTGGGGGTATTCATAAGTTTCGGGAGGGGCGAGCATTGGGGCCCGGGCAGAAAGAGGCGGTTTTTCTGCATTTTGTACTTGACGATTGTCGGGGCGCCCGTTCTATTCCCGCTCTCCGGTCCCCCCTGGGCCACGCACAAGCGGGCGCTGATAGTCAGTCCCACGGATGGGCAGAGGGACCGTCCCATGGGTGAATCTTCCGCATTCCGCCTCCGGCTCTGGAGCGCCCGCCAAGATTCCTGCGGCCTCTCGGACATCCTGGGCCGTTATCTCATCGATTGTCGGCTCGCAGCAGGAAACGGGTGGGCGCGGCGTTGCACCGCCCGCGCTCGGGACTTCCTCACCGCCATCGGCCAGGACCCCGCCGGCATCACGCGCCCCGCCATTCGCGCCTATCTGGCCGCCCTGCGGCAACGGCCAGCCAGCCCCCGGACCGTGCGAAATCATCTGGCCGCCATCCGGGGGTTCTGCCGCTTCCTCCGCGAGGCGGACATCCTCCCCGGTGACCCCGCCGAGGGGATCAGGGGCCCCGCGCCCGAAGAATGCCTGCCCCGCTATGTGCTGGATGAGGAACTCCCCGGCCTCTTGACGTTGGCGGCACGATACGATCTGGAGGTCGAGGTAGTCGTGGCACTCAACACTGGGCTTCGGATGAACGAGCTTCGGCTCCTGCGCTGGGAAGATGTGGACTTCGCCCGTCGGGTTCTGACCGTGCGGAAAAGCAAGTCCAAGCGGCCCAGGCTGCTGCCTTTGAATCGGCTCGCCCTGGAGGCCCTGCACCGCCAACTTCAGGCCACGGCAGGGCTGGCCTGGGTCTTCCCCGGATGGCGCGGGCCAGGACCCGCCCTGGCCGACCGGCCCCGCGGCTACAGTTGGTGGGCCCGGGCGCTAGTCCCGATCGCCGCCTGCCACCCGGCCTTTGCCCGTGTGCCGAAGGGTCAGACCGGCCGGGGCTGGCACCTGCTGCGCCATACCTTTGCCACGCGGCTGGTGCGGCCCGGTCCCGACGGCGCCCGCGGCGTGGAACTGGCAGAGGTCGGCGACTGGATGGGCCACAAGAGCATCAACACGACCAAAATGTACGCCCATTACGCCGAGGGCTATGATCCACGGATCGAACGACTGGCCATCGCCTCAGAAAGTGCAGGTTCGCCGCCGCTGCCCCCGGAATTGCCTTGACGGGACCGGGTAGAGAGGGTAGGATTCAGGATGATGATTCTGCGGCCAGCACTATCGTTGTCTCGCCACAGCTCGGATGATCCATGCGGTGCGCCGACCGGGCCGGGTCTCTCTGCTGGTCGCAGACTGCCCGCGCCTGGCGGCGCCCGCGTGTGGCGGCGACTGCCACGGGGAATCCATAATGCAAGGTAAGCCCATCTGCCCCTACTGCGCCTGGCCGATGCGGAGACGCACCCGGTCGAGGGGCAATGTCGTCGGCATCATCAAGGCCCTACTCGTGCTGGTCTTGGGCTTGGTCATCCTCGTGACCTTGTTCTGGACGATCGTCGGCGCGATCATCGGGCTGCTGATGATCATCCTGGCCTTGGGCATGGGAGGCACGCGAACGCGCGTGTGGCAGTGCACGAATTGCAGGGCGACTTTCCAGAGGGCATGACCGGGAGAGCCGCACATTGTCTGATTACAACCTAGGAAAGGAGCAATCCCATGACACCCCCTCAACTCCCGGCTCGCTGGCGCCTCCCGCGAATCGTTCTATCGGCCTCGCTGGTAACCATCCTCGCGCTGGCGGCCGAGGCCACGGGAGTAAAGACGGCAGCGCCCCTGGGCCCAGACCAGTATCTGCTCATCCGCAACCTCCGGGAGCGGATACGGAAGCTCGATGCTCGGGTGAAGGAGCTCCAGAAAGAGGTAGACCAACTGAAACAGGACAAGGCCAAACTGCAGGCCGAAGTCGCTGGACTGAGGAACGCCAACGCCGCGAGCAGCCCGCCGCCCGCTCAACCGCGGCCCAAGAGGGAGATCACCTTGACCGGCCTCGCCAAGATGAACGCGGTGCAGGTTCGCGCCTCCGCCGGCTGTCGGTTCTCAGGCAAGATGGCCCTCCTGGGCATAGGAGTTGTGCCGACCAAGGCTGGCCAGTGGGAGATCACCCTCGTGGATCCGGGGGCCCTCACCCCCGGCGGCACCGCCACGACGCGGCCCGCCCGCGGCGGGCCCATCGTCCAGGCAACATTTATCTTCTCCGCCCCCCCGGCCTTCGTCATCACCGGCCAACCCGCAGTGACGATCAGCATTACAGGCGACGTGGAGAGGGTCGAAACTCTGCCGGAAGGAGCCGAGTCCCCCACGCAGATCACCCTGCAAGTTATGAATGTCCAGACGGGACCGTAGGGTTCCATCGGGGCGGGTCAGCCGGACAGACGGAATCAACCCGGCGCAGAAACGCCCGCAAGGCGCAGCCCTCCCCTTTCTCTGGCGGCAATAGGGAACAACACGTCCGCGGCTTGCCGCCCACCATCTCTTGGCGTTGATGGGGGCAATCCACACAGGCCGCGATGCGCTCGTGCTCGACCTCGGTAGATACCCTGGGAATCCTCAGCTCTTGCCTGGCGCCGGAAGGCGCGCTTCCGCCAGTCACCACCGGCGCTCGCTGGGATCCTTGGTCAGTTGGGCGGGCTGTCGAGATCAAACTCGACAATGATACGCGAGGACACCGCGACGCTCTCCCAGGCTGTATCCATTCGCCGGATTAGATAGCCTTGCTTCCCAGGGAAGTTTATCGCGTATTGAAACCCTGCGGCGACATCAGGGCCACTGAGCTGCCCAGGCACGCCCGCGGTAAGTTCTATCTGCCCCATTGAAACGGAGTCGACAAGACCGCCCGGGGCCGTCCACGGAGAATTCCAGCAGGGCGGATCTTCCCAGTCGATGTCGATGAAGATCAAGCGTACCTCTACAGTGCAATCACGGTCGGCGGTGATTTCGAACACGCTGCTAGCGCGAGCTGTCACGTCGATCAGCCCATACTGGTAGCTAACACCCCCCCGGATTACGGCATACCCGCAATTGCGCAGCTCGGCGGTGGAGGTGTGGGCCACGAACCCAGGCGTCCAGGGAGTATCGGGCTCCAGCGAGAACAGTCCGCTGATCCAGTAAACAGGCATTTCCCACCGCCCACGGCGGATGTACTCTACTGCCTGTCGCAGCTCGTTGAAGTGTGCGGTGCGTATGTAGGTAACCCCCTCTTCGAGGGCGGGGTCGGTCCAGTTGTTCGTGCCGTTGATCTTGGGCAGCAAGCCGACGGTGCCAGGAGGAAGTGTCGACAAACCTGACTTGATGACCTTACCCTCGTCACCGTCGTTGATAGGCCACAGCCACTCCATAGCGGTCGGCGTGGCGGGGTCGCCGCCCATCGAACCGGGAGGGGGGATCAGCACGGTGACGGTGAGGGCGGTGCGGAAATTGTGGAACGGCGGCGTGCCGGCGGTGTCGATCGTCGAGGCCCGGACGGGCGCACCGCTGTACAGGTGCGAGCTGAAGTCCTGCGTGGCCTGGTAGGTTAGAATGCGGCGGCGGTTGATTGCATCAGCAATCTCCTGAGCGTCAATCAAGGAGACGTGGTGTTCGCCAGCAACTAGCCGACCGCTGCCGTTGCCATTAGTCCATGAGGGGTTGTAAGCCATCTGCGGCTCAATCCAGGTACTTGGCGTAAACAGGATGATCAAAGATGTAGCGAGTAACAGAGCCTGTGTCCACGATGGGTGTAACCATAACGATTTCATCGTCATCAACAGCACCTCCAGGCCCCAAAGTCAACTCGGCCAAGTTGTACGCCGTGAGGGTCGAGGCCCCCCCTTTGTCTGCGAATGTGCCGGCGCCTGTACACACCTGCTCCAAGACATTGTAGGCCGCACTGCCCAGCGAGTCAATGACCTTGGCGGGATAGAACGGCGCGGGGCCCACCGCGCCCGCCACCGCGCCCAGTCGAACCAGGCCCCAGACCGTCCGCGGCCAAGCCCCGCTGCCGGGATCACGCCAGAGGATAACCGCCGGGCCGGTCGGCGCCGCGGCCAGGACCGCGGCGGAACCGTCCTTGATGTCCGCGAACCGGACAGCGGCCATCGCCTCGGCCACTTCCAGGCGGACCGCACAGACCCCTGCCAGCACGGCCGGCCCCAGTGCGGCGGCCTTGATCGGGGTCAACGCGATCGCAAACCGCCCGTCGGTGTGGAGGTCGCTATCCGGCATAGAGCCGGCCAGGACCAGCGGCGCGGCTAGGAACGCGCTCTCGTCCTGGCCGGGATCGAACACCGGGCCGTCCAGGCCGAGGATGCCGAAGCGGGGGATTGTCGCCGCGGTGTCGTTCCGCACGCGGCCGCAACGGGCGCCCGGGCCGCCGAAGGGCCCGCCAAGACGCCCGTCCTGGGGGCCATCGCGGACCACCGCCAGCATGGCGTTCCAAACCCTGGCAGGGATCCGCAGAGGCTGGCCAGGCGATACGTTCTGCAGGTCGTCCATCTCAGGTAAGCCCCAGGGGAGCGAAACTGGCCGAGGGATACATTCTTTCGACGTAGGCCGCCACGGCCTTCGGGGCAAGCAGGCCCAGCGTCTCGTTGGGCTCCTCTCGATGCCGGGCCCACAGGTACTCCCACCCCTTCTTGGCGATGCCGGTGATGTCTCCGATGATCAAGCCCGTGGCATTCGGAGACATGCTGAAGTGATGAAGCCACTCCAGGCCGCCGTCGTCGCGCTTGTCCCCGAAGTCGCCGCCGTGGTAGAGCAACTCCCCGATCGCGGCGGAGATCGTCAGGCCCGTTTCGCTGTCCGTGATGGTGACTGGGCCGCTATTCGTGCAGCCGCTGAGGGCATAAATGGCGCCCAGGGAGGGGTAACTGCCGGTGGCGTAGACCGCCAGGACCTGGAAGTCGCAACCCCGCGTGACCATGTCCGCCCCCTCGATGTCCACACCTCCCTCGCTGGTGGGCTTGAGGCCGATGAACCCGTCATTGTCGCCCGCCGTCGCGCCGGTGCCATAGGCCCCGACGGTGCTCAACGAGCGCTTGACGTGCATCGTGCCGGCCCGGGTGCTGCCGCGAATGGATTTGCTTCCCAGCGTCTTCCGCGTCGAGAAGTGCCAGCTAGTAACGTCGGGAGACTGATAGATGGCCCGACCGCGCCAGCTGCATCGCTCCGGCCGCGCCGGGTCGATGAACACCGCCTCGACCTGGACGTCCTTGCGGACAAGATAGCCCGTCAACTTGGGGATGGTCATCGGGGCGTCGTCACACAGCGCCTCTAATGCCTCATTTTCATCGGCGGTGCCTGTGATGACCCACATCTGCTCAGCCGTGTTGAGCCCGTGAATATCCCCGGAGGCTGCGCGTCGAACGCTGATGCTCATCAGTAACTCCTATCCCTGCTAAGCGAACTGCGGCCCGGTGGCATCGCGCAGGGACCGGGTATTCGCGGCCGTCTGCTGGGCGGCCTCGGCCGTTGCTTCGGCCGCCTTGGCGATGCGGTCGAGCCGGGGGGCCTCCAGTGAGCGCACCGCCGCCGCCGCAAACGTACCCGATACGCCCACACCCAGACCGCCGGCGCCACCAGCGCCCTCGATGGCAAGGCGGCTGCCCCGGAGACGATCCATCGCCGCCGATCCGCCCTCGCTCAGCCACTTGGACTGTGCCCCATAGGCCAGGGCCTCATAGTAGTCCTCAATGGCCTTCGCCAGTTCGGCGCGGCTGGCGGCAAGCTCCTTCCGCGTCGCCTCGGCCCGCGCCGCCCCGGTGGCCTGGTCCGCCTTGGCGATCTCCAGATAGGTCTGCTCTTTCTGGGCGGCCGCATCCAACAGGGCCTGCGCCGTCACCAGGTCGGCGGCACTCCAGGCTTCCGTCCTCGTCTTTTCGAGATCGGCCCGCATTTGGTCCCGCAGGTTGTAGATCGCATCAATCCTTGATTCTGATCCCGGCTTCCCTTCATACATCTCCTTGAAAACCGCCAGCCCTACCGACACGTCATTGATTGCAGAGGCGCGCGATATCGCCCATTGGGTCATCACTTTCCCCATCGCGCCCAAGCCGAGAGCCCACATCGACTGCATGCCGGCGACAAAGTCGGCCCAGAGTGCCCAGCCGCCGAACTTGATCGCGTCGAAGACGTCAAGGAACGCATCCTTGGCGCCCCGCCAGACTCCCTCGAGGGATTGCCTGCCCTTGACCCATTCGAGTTTCAGCGCCGCCCAGAGGATCTGCGCCGCCGTGGGGATATCGCCAGCGGCCAGGGCATCGGCAATACCGCTCCAGGCCTCCAAGGCCACGTCCCGCAAGTCCCTGAACCGCTCGCCCAGCCAACTCAGGGCCTTGCTCCCCGCCCCGCTGGCGATTACAAAGGCTGCCCCCACGCCGAGCATGATCCCGTGGAGGCTCATCAGCGCGACGACGGCGCCCTTGATGATCCCGACGGTAAGCAGGAGCGCCCGGGCGGGCAGTGTGATCATCAGGGCAAGGCCCCCGGCGGCGAAGGCCGCGAGCTTCAGGGCCGCCCCCATCGCGACCAAGGCCGCGCCAACCCCCACGATGGCGCCCCCAACCCTCAGGGCCATCACCGCCAGTTCGCGGTGTGCCTGAATCCACGCCGTGACCCTGGCCACACCAGCGATCATGCCCCTGGCCAATTTCATCAGCTCCGGTGCCAGGCTCGCCCCCACTGCAACTGAGGCGAACTTCGCCGCCTTGCGAACGTCCAAGAAAGCATCACCGAGCGC
>JALHTV010000295.1 GCA_022866005.1 Phycisphaerae bacterium | reverse complement strand
GCTCAGCACAGCCGAGGCGCCGGGGCCGGGGGTCCCCGCCCGTACGGGCGGGGTGCCCCCTGCCCTGCCACTCGCCTCGTCGAGTCGCCTGTGGCGACCTGCCATAGAACCGCGGCACCGTACCGGCAACCGACGGGGCGATAAAGGAAACCACGCATGAACGAGTTCTGTCAGGACAGAGACCTGCTGGGAATCGAACCGGGTCTGTTTCTCACCGCCGGGCCCGCGGGCAGCCAATTGATCCGCGGAGCCGACGGGCGTCTGGAGGGCACGACCTTCTCCTCCACCACGGGCAACTTCTCCGCTGCGGGCGTGGAGGCCGCGATGGTGCTGACCGTCACCACGACGATCCCCTCCGAGGGCCGGGCCTACGAGATCCTCTCCGTCGACGCGCCCGGTCAGTTAACCGTCTCGGTGCTGCGGGCCGACACCGCTGACGCGGCCATCGCCCCACCGGCTGGCCAGAGCCTGTCATTCTATGTGATCACCTACAAGCCGCAAATTCGCCGAGTCTGCGACGCCCTGGCCGAGAAGCTGCGGGCCCTGGTCGAGGCCGCCCCGGTCGCCGCCGAGGCCCACGTGGATTCCGCCCAGCTCCGCCTGACCGCCGCGTACGGCACGGCGGCCACGGTGTTCCTGGCCAAGGCCGAGAGCCCCAGCCCCGCCGACCCCCACTGGGCCAAGGCCGAGCGATACCAGCAGGAGTTCACGCGCATGCAGATGCAGTTGCGCCTGGCCATCGACGCGGACGGGGACGGGTTTGCCGAGCGGACGAGAACCCTGGGCAACGTGACGCTGAGGAGAACGTGACCGTGTCGGCGGGTAGCGAAATCCTCCAGGACCTGGTCTCGGCCCTTCGGGCCTGCGAGCAATTCGCCGTGGTCACGCTGGGGGACAGCGCCGACACGGCCGTACCGCGGGCCGCCGTGCACCACCAGGGCCAGGACTTCTTCCCCGCCGACGATCGCCCTGACGGCCGCCACGTGCGCCTGCGATGCCGCGTGGTCATCCACACGCGTTGCGCCCAGGCCGCCGAGCAGGCGCAGCGCGAGCTGGACCTGGCCGCGGCCGCGGCGGAGGCGCTGCTGGCTGATCCCTATCGCGGCGGGCGATGCGTGGACCTGCCCATCGGCAAGGCCACCGAAGTCGGCCAGGTGGAACCCTCCGGCACCAGCCACCGGCCGGAGGTGGAGACGACCTTCACCGTGCGATGCCACTACGAACTGACCGGGAGCCAAGCGTGAGCCGCTACGTGTGCATCAAGTCCCTGACGTTTGACGGCCTGGCGCTGCCGCTGCCGCTGTCGCTGCGCCTGTCGCGGCAGGGGCAGGTGTTGCCGGCCGGCGGCGATGACGACCTGTTCGCAACCAGCGTGCAGCTCGCCCGGCCGGCGCTGTCGCTGGAGGTTCGCATCCGCGACTCCTCCGCGGCCGAGGACCTCACCCTCGGCCAGCGCGGGACCCTCAGCTTCATCGTGGCGTCCGCTTCCGGCCAGGGCGCCCGGCAGGTCACGGTCACCGGGGCCGTGTTGACGGACGTCGAATTGTCCTACGAGCAGATCGCCCCGGCCGTGGCGACGCTGCGCTTCGTCGCCGAGGCCGACGACGGGCGGATCGACCCGTTGCAGGCGGAGGAGGCGCCATGAGCACGCTGGACGGCCTGGACGTGTTCGGTTCCGGCCCGGCGGCCTTCCGCACCGGCCCGTGGGAGCGGGCGATGGTCCGCCGCAGCTTTGCCGGACTGCACGGGGAGCTGGTGCTGGACCTGGGCCTGCGCTCGCGGCCGATTCTCCAGACCGGCCGCCTCCAAGCGGACACGGCCGAGGCGCTCACGGCCCAGATCGGCGCGCTGGAGGTCACCGTCGACGGCCGCTGCCACGGGCTAGTGGATAACCACGGCCGAGTTTACCCGTACGTGATCGTCGAGGAGTTTCAGCCGGCCACGCCCGTCAGCCTCGGCCGGGGGTTCTGGTGCGTTTACACCGTCCGCTACCGCCAACTGCCATGACCGCTCCGTTCACAACCGAAGGCATTGATAACGTTCGCGCTCGCCCGCTGGCCGGCGGCGGCGCCGAGGTGACCTTCCGCTCGACCCAAGAGGGCCTGCACCACCAGCTCTACGTCAACGGGCACCTGGCCGAGTGGACCGAAGAGCCCGCTCAACGGAGTTTCTTCCTGCCGGGGCTGCCCTGGGCGTGCCGGCTGGTGGTCGTAGCCGTGGAGCGCGAGCAGCGGCAGACGGACTTCTCCGCCCTCGGCGGCGCCTTGCTCGCGCGGCCGCCGTGGGTGTTCCGCGTGTCGGTCCCTCGCGGGCCCTGGCGCGGACCGGGCGAGCAGGTGCTTCTGTTGGGCGATCACGCCGGCGGGCAGATGGACGAGCAGCCGCTTGTGGTCCGCGACGTTTGGCCGGCGTGGGCGGCCCACCTGGGTTGGGGACAGGACGCCTTCGGCTCATGCACCTTCGGATTCGACTCCTCCGTCGCGCCGGGTTTTGCCGTGGGGGCGTTTGGGGCTGGACCGTTCGGACTTGACGGGGACGCGGTCGAACTGGAGGCCGCGCTACCCGAGGAGGGGCTGCATCACCTGGTGGTGCGACGGATCCAGCCGGACGGGCGCTACACCGACGGGGCGGAGATGGTTTTTCTGTCCACCCCGCCGCCGGCCCCGCCAAAGAGACTGACGGCGACGGCATACGACGCCCCCAGCGAAAGACTCACCCTGCAACTAGAGCGAGGCTGATCATGGCAGAACAATTTCCATCCGACACGACGCTCAACGCCCTCTCGGGCACCGCGGACGGCGAGCAGGCTGTGCCGTACATCCCCGTGGGCCTGTCTCCCTACCACACGGACTTCTACAAGATGCTCTACCGCCTGCTGGACGTCGCGCGGCGGGCGGGCGACCTGCGGGTCTACAAGGACGACAGCGGGGCGCTGAAGTTCGGTGTCCGGCCCGGGCGCTGGCTGGACGGTGACACGCCGGTCAATTACCCCGGGGCCGGGGCGCAGGATCTCACCGACAACGCCGTCAACGACGTCTACCTCACCGCCGCCGGGGTGCTGACGGTCGCTACCGGGGGCTTCCCGACACCGTCGCAGACACCGCACATCCCCCTGGCCACGATCGCGACCGGCACCCAAAGCGCCGCCGGAGTCGCCGGTCAGTACGGCCACGCGGATATCACCGATTACCGCAGCAGGGCCTTCATCACGGTCTCCCGATAGGAGGCACTCATGGCCACGAGCATTACAGCGCTAGGCCAGTTGGTCGGGCACCCAGTCGTCACCGACGCCGACGCGGACACCCTCACCGCAGGCGCCTCGTCCAACGCCGACAGCCTGCACACCCACAACGGCAAGGCCAACGTCTCGCACAGCCACTCGCGCAGCAACCTGACGGCCGAGGGCCTGGTCCGCTACCAAGTCCCCCTCATGACCTGCCGCAAGATCACCGGCGACGTAATGTCCTCTGCCCAGAACCCCGATGGGGCCTTCTACATTGTCACGGGGGGCTGGGGCAACGGCGGGGTGTGTCTGAGGGGCGAGATGGCCAACGATGAGGTCAAGACGGGCCGGGTGTGCTTCGAGTTCGTTCTCCCGCCGGAGTACGTCGCCGATGAGAACGTCAAGCTCGTCGTCCACGCGCGCTACACCGGCCCCGGTGAGATCGGCGACACCAAGACGCTCGACGCCAAGGTCTACAAGATCGCCGACGAGGGCACGTCCGGCAGCAATCTCTGCACCACGGGCACGCAGACCCTCACGACCTCCTGGGCGGATTACACGTTCACGGTGAACGATTCCGGCCTCGCCCCTGGTGACCGGCTTATGGTGCAGGTCCAGGGGGCCATTGAGGAGACCAGCGGCTCCAACGACCTGTGGGTGGAGATCGGCAACATTGAGGTGCAGTTGGACATCAAGGGTTAATCACCAGGGGCATCCTGCGATCGGACGATCGGACTTCGGCGAGCTCAGTCGAGCCGACCGCGCCCCTGGAAGCCCCCCGTACGGGGGGTCGGCGAGGTGACTCATGGCCATGCGAAGCGTTGACGTCGATCTGGCAACGGGTCGGACATCGTGCGGGGACCCGATCATCGGAGGGGAGGCAGGGTCTCCAGGGTCGTTCAGCTTCAGTTGGATCGGGTGGAGCGACTTCGCCCAGCTCCTGGTCAGCCAGTACGCATGCGCGAACACGAAGACCTCGACCATGGGATTCTCCCTGGTCCTTCCCCTCGACTATGTGGCCGGAACCGATCTGGAGCTTGCCATCCATGCGCGCGTTTACCTGCTACCGGAGGCGGTGCTGGCGAGCAGCACCTTCGACGCTCAGCTCTGCCGTCTGACGGCCAACGGGGAGGGCGCCACCGACCTCGTGACCACGGCAGCGCAGACTTTCAGCGAGGGTTGGGCGGACTACGCCTTCGACGTGAACGGAGCGGCGCTGGCCCCTGGCGACAGGGTGCTGGTCATCCTCCAGACCGTGGTTCAGGAGACCGGGGGGGAGGAGTCCGCCATAGCGCATATCGGTGAGGTGAAACTGAATCTGGAATGCGAGGACGGCATGAACGCCCAGGAAGTAGCCAACATCAACGTGGACTCTACCGGCGGGACGCTGACTCTGGCCAAGGCCCTGGAGGCGATCGTCGCCCGCTGCGTCGGCGATCTGGCCTACGACAGCCAAAGCGGGGTGGTCACGTTCTACGGGCGTGACGGCCAGACGCCCGTGGCCACGGTGAAGCTCACCGGCGGCGGCGTGCGCCAGGACAGCAACATCCCATGATCTACGCGCTGGAGCCACTCCCCATCGAACCCCCCGGCATCGAGCCGGCAGGGCTGGAACTCACCGGGGCCCACTGCCGCCTCTACCACGGGCTGGGCAGCAGCGAGAGCATCGACTACCAGATCCCCGTCGCGCTGGCCCCGCCGGGGGACGCGTCCGTCGCGTTGCCCTTGGGCCTGTGGCCCGGGCAGGACCATTTCCTGGCCGCTCGGGCCGTCTCGGCGGCCGGTGTGGAGGAGCAGAACACCCACATAGTTTGCTGCGCGGAGGTGGACGAGGCCGGCGACCTGCGGCCCGCACCCCTGGGGGCCGTGAGCGACCTGACGGCGGGGGCTGAACCGCAGGGAGGCATTGTCGTCGGCTTCTCGTACCGGCCGCCCCTGGGCTATGCCGCAGGCGACGAGTTCCAGGTGCTCAGCGACCGCGGCACCGGCTGCTTGGACCTCCAGACTCCGATTGCCACCGTCCCGGCCCGGTCGAGCTGGGCGACGGTGCCTGGACAGTCGCAGGACTACGAGACGGTGGTGCCCGCCGACGTGCTGCCAGCCATGTTTGCCGTGCGGGCCTGTGCCAACGGCCGCCAGGGCCCGCTGGGGCAGCCGGTCACCGTGACCGCAATGGCGCCTCCCGGCCCGGTGATTCTATGGTGAGGGACCCGCCATGGCGACACTGACCCTCGGCCCAACGCCTCACACGGACACGATCCTCCAACCCATCCTGCCAAGGGTCTACGTGGACGGCAGGAGGCAGCGGGACCTGAAGGTGCTGACCTGGGACGTGCTCGGCCCGCCGACCTTCGGGCGCGTGGTGCTCCTGTTGCACCGCTCCGCCCAGCCGACCCGCGCGGTGCGGATGGAGGAGGCCGGCGAGCTGCCGCCCATCGGCGCCAGTGTCGTGGTGCGCCCCGGGGGGCTTGAGGGGGCCGTGGACTTCCAGGGCGTGGTCATGGCCCACCATCTAGAGCTGGCGGAGGATGGGGAGCACCTCGCCGTTGAGGTGGAACATCGGCTGGCCCAGGCACTGTCGGGAACCCTCAGCAGCCGGTGGCATCTCGTCGAGGGCCACGCGCAGGTCCTGCCCAACACCCGCGTCCGGTTCAACCAGGACGCTCTCGCCTCCGCCACGAGGCACCAGTTCGGCGGCTGCTCGGCTCGGCTGTTCGACGCTTCCGCCTCCGCGCGACGGTGGACCGTGGCCGACGCCCTGGCCTACATCATCGCCACGGCCGTTCCGGTGAACGTCCGCGCCCCCAACCGCTGGGAACTGGAGTCCCTGGCGGGCGGCCTCGACGTGGGCATGGTGGAGATCACCGGCTTGACCGTCGCGGAAGCCTTGACACGCGTGGCGGCACGGGCGGGATTGGAGGTCCGCTCGGCGCGCCAGGGCGTGGGGGTGGAGTGCTACCGTCCAGGGGTGTCAGGCCCGCCGAGCAACATCACCCTGCAACGGGCCGGAGCAGCTCTAGACCCCTCGCACACCAACCTCTGGAGGGGTCAGGTGGTCATTCGCCGCCGCCCGGCCCGGCGCCCCGTCCTGGCCTTGGGTGCCACCCATTGCTACGAGTCCACCTTCACGCTCGCCCCAGGCTGGAACCCGGCGCTCCAGACGGCGCGCTGGCGCGACTTTGTCCGCAGCCATTCACCCAACTGGGCTCTGCTGGCGGACGTGTACCGCAAGTGGGTACTCAACGAGCACGGCTGGTACTCCGTGGCCCCGTGGCTGCTGCCCGCGGGCGATCTGGCGGCCATCAGCGCCGACGATTTCCCCCTGTGCCGGCCGCGGCGACTGCTGCCCTGCCTGTCCTGCGACCTCAACGGCGCCAGCCTGGGCGTGGTGGTGGAGTCCTCCTGCGGCAGCGGGGCTCCCTGGCGTCCGTGGCAGGGGCCCGTGTGGATCAGCCGTGATGAATGCGCCGTGTACCTGGGCGGTGATGCGCTGCCGGGAGACTTCTTCCAGGCGGCGGCGGACGGGGAGGCGTCGGTCCGCGTCACGGCCACCGTCGAGGCCGACGTGCGGCTGACGGCGGAGCTGGCCGGCGATCCGGGCCTGACCATGGCCGTCATCGACGCCTCAAAGCTGATCCGCCGGCAGAAGGTGCACCCCTCCAGCGTGTTCGCGGGGCGCCAGGACCTGGGCCCGCCCGACGAACGCGACGACTCCGAGGCGCTCGAGGAACTCGCCCAGCGCCACGCGGAGGTCGTCTCCACCGCCCTGGAGGGGACGCTCACGCTGGGCTGGGTGGACGTGTCCTGCCACGTCGGCGACACGGTCGAGCAGGTCAAGAACCGCTCGATCGAGCTGCGCCCGTCCCCGGGGCGCCTGGCGTTTGTGCGATCCGTCCGCCACGACTTTGGCCCCGCCCAATGCACCACGATCGAGCTGGAGGGCTGACCTTGACCCGCACCGTCCCGTTCCACGATTCGCTCTACCGCCTCGGCCAAGTCGGGGCCGCCCTGGGCGTGCAGCTCGTCCGCCTGGTCGAGGTGATCGAGAACAACCGCTACAG
>JALHTV010000294.1 GCA_022866005.1 Phycisphaerae bacterium | reverse complement strand
TTGCGCCTATGTGTGCTCTAATCCTAAGAATCCGGCTTCTGTCGGTTACGCCGAATTGTTCCTCGAAAGCATCGACGCTCGCAGTCGCCCACTGCCACAACATCGCCTTGATTAACAAGTCGGTGTAATCCAGCCGTGCCTCCGGGTAAGTATCCCAATGCAGACCTGTCGGGGGCGGGCGTGGCGTTCAAGCTCGCCTGGCAGACGGCCGTGGAGATCTGCGGCGACAGCCGAGTGGACGAGCCCATCCGCAACTTCCTGCTGGAGGCCACGTGCCTGGCCGCCCTGGGGACCATCGCCGACGTGGTGCCGCTGGTCGGTGAGAACCGCAGCCTGGCCGTCTTCGGCCTGAAGGGCCTGCCGCACACGCAGCACCCCGGCCTGCGGGCGCTGCTGCGGTCGGCCCGGCTGGATGGGGAGAAGCTGAACGCCTACCACGTGGGGTTCTTGCTGGCCCCGCGCTTGAACGCCTGCGGGCGGATGGGCCACGCGGCCTTGGCGGTGGAGTTGCTGACCGACGCCCCGCCCGGCCGGGCCGCGAAGATCGCCGACTACCTCACCCAGCAGAACACCGAGCGGCAGAAGGTCGAGCGGGCCATCACGGCCGAGGCGATTGACGAGGTCTGCGCCCGCGGCCTGGACGATCCGTCCCGCCGGGCCATCGTGCTGGCCAGTGACTCCTGGCACGGCGGGGTGATCGGCATCGTGGCCTCGCGCCTGGTGGAGCGGTTCCATCGGCCGGCTGTCCTGATCGCCATCAACGGGGAAGGCGGGCAGGGGAGCGCCCGGAGCATCGCGGGCTTTCACATGCGCGACGCCCTGGCCGCCTGCGCCGCGCACCTGCGGACGTTCGGCGGGCACGCGATGGCCGGGGGACTGCGGATCGACCGCCAGCGCATCGAGGACTTTGCCGCCGCCTTCATCGCCTACGCCGGCCGGCACATCGACGCCGCGCGCCTGGAGCCCACCCTCCGCGTGGACGGTGAGACGACGCTGCCCGCGCTGGGCTACAACGTGGTGGAGCACCTGGCCCGGCTGGCGCCCTTCGGACAGGGCAACCCGCCGCCGGTCCTGGCCATTCGCGGCTGTGCGGTGGTGAGCCCGCCGCGGCGAATGGGCAGGGGCGGAGGCGTGCTGAGCGTGATGCTGTCCCAGAATGGGGCCTCGATGCGGGCGGTGGGGTTCGGCATGGGGGAACTCGCGGATCGGCTGACGGGCGTGACGCGCCTCGACGTCGCCGCCGAGCCGACGATCGACACCTTCAACGGCCGAAGCGCCGCGGAGCTGCAACTGAAGGACGTTTCCTGGGGGCAGTAGCTTATCGGACTCCCCTGCGAGCGCCATTGCCTCAAGGGCTGGGGCGATCTTGCCGAATAGAGGCGGAAACCAGCTTGATGTGCAGGCGCTGTCGGTCGGCGGCGGGTGAACGAGCCCGCCGCCGCCTTTTGCGCTGGACTTTATCGGGCGTACTCGACGCAGCGGACCTCGCGGACGAGGGTGACCTTGACCTCGCCGGGGTACTCCATCTCGTCCTCGATGCGCTTGGCGATGTCGTGGGCGATCTTGGCCGAGAGACGGTCGTCGACGTTCTCGGCGTCGACGAGCACGCGCACCTCGCGTCCGGCCTGCACCGCGTAGGCCTGCTTGACGCCCTCGAAGCTGGTGGCGATTTCCTCCAGTTTCTGGAGGCGCTGGACGTAGCGCTCCAACGTCTCGCGTCGGGCCCCGGGGCGGGAGGCGCTGACCGCGTCGGCCGCCGCGATGATCGGGGTGTAGAAGTTGGTCGCTTGGATGTCGTTGTGGTGCCCGCCGACGGCGTTGATGATCTCGTCCTTCTCGCCGTAGCGCTTGCACAGGTCGGCGCCGATTTGCGGGTGGCCGCCCTCGACCTCGTGGTCCACGGCCTTGCCGATGTCGTGCAGGAATCCCGCCCGGCGGGCGACCTGGCCGTTGAGCCCGAGCTGCTCGGCGATGATCTGGGCGAGGTAGGCCACCTCGATGGAATGCTTCAGCACGTTCTGGCCGTAGCTGGTGCGGAAGTGCAGCCGCCCCAGCAGCTCCACGAGCTTGCCGTGCAGCCCGCGGACGTTGGCCTCGACGGTCGCCGCCTTGCCGGCGTCGAGGACCTGCTTGTGGACCTCATTTACGGTCGCGGCGACGACTTCCTCGATCCGCGTGGGATGGATGCGCCCGTCCTGGATGAGCTTCTCCAGCGAGCGGCGGGCGGTCTCGCGGCGGACCGGATCGAACCCGCTGACCACCACCACGCCCGGCGTGTCGTCGACGATCACGTCCACACCGGTGGCCTTCTCGAAGGCGCGGATGTTGCGCCCCTCCCGGCCGATCACGCGACCCTTCATGTCGTCGGAGGGGATGTCCACCGTCGAGACGGTCGTGTCGCAGGTGTGCTCGGCGGCGTAGCGCTGGATGGCCGTGGTGAGGATCTCACGGGCCTCGGTCTCGGCCTGGTCCTTGGCCTCCTCCAGCCGCCGCTGGATGAGCTGAGCGGTCTCGCCCTCCATCTCCTTGTCGATCTTCTCCAGCAGCATCGCGCGGGCCTCGTCGGCCGAGAGGTTGGCCACCTTCAGCAGTTGCGTCTTCTGCTGGGCGATCAGCTCGTTGAGGTGGCGGTCCTTCCCGGCCAGCGACTTCTCGCGCTCGACGACGGCCCGCTCAGCCGCCTCGAGCATCCGTTCCTTGGTGTTGAGGGTGTCCAGCTTCTGGTCGATCATGTCCTCCCGCTTGGAGACGCGTTTTTCCTCAGCCCGCAGCTCGTTGCGCGTGGCCTCGGTGTCGGCGTCGAACTTCTCGCGTCGTCGGATGAGTTCGGTCTTGGCCTCGGCCTCGGCCTGGGCGAGGATTTTCTGGGCTTGGGCCTCGGCGGCGGCGCGGATGGCAGCCATTTCCTGCTCGGTGGCCTGGCGCCGGCCGCGGTAGACCATCCACATGATCCCCCCGGCGATCAGCACCATGAAGATGGCGCTGGCGAAGGCCAGGGCGGCGATCTGGGACTGTTGCAGCTGGGCGAGGGGCAAACACACGTCCATGGCGTGTTCTCCTGTT
>JALHTV010000293.1 GCA_022866005.1 Phycisphaerae bacterium | reverse complement strand
CGGCGAGGCGCTGGCCGACGAGCGGCTACGCCCGACGGATCCGCGTGATCCAGAATCACTGCCCTTGCTGTGCCGCGCGGGTCCGCGTCCAACGGGTGCAGCAGGCCGCTAGCTCACCGGCGCGGGCCGCCGCGGTGACCGGGGCCTAGCCGCCGGCGCGGGCCGATGTGGTGCGTGCGGGCGTCTGCACGTGCCCCCCAGGGCATGGCGCTGAGCCAATGTCGGCCCCCTTTGTGCCGGCCGCGGTCGTCTTGCTATTCCCCCCCTGCCCCCGTACCATGCCAACCTTCCAGAGCGGAGACGCGCGATGAGCCGCAGCGAAACCTTGGGCGTGGCGCTGGTGGGCTGCGGGACCGTCGGCTCGGCCGTGGCAACGATGCTGACGCGCGACCAGGAGATCCTCCGCGCCCGCCTCGGGCCGCACCTGGCGCTGCGCCACATCGTGGACGTGGACTTCTCGCGCGCCCAGGCCGCCGGACTCGACCAGGGGCTGTTCCGCAAGGACCTCGACGCCGCCGTCACCGACCCGGCCGTCGGCGTGGTGGTGGAGCTGATCGGCGGGGTGACCGTCGCGCGCCAGGTCATCGAGAAGGCCCTGGAGGCCGGCAAGTGCGTCGTGACGGCCAACAAGGCGCTGCTCGCCCAGCACGGGGTGGAGCTGATGGCGCTGGCCCGGCAGCACCAGGCGGCGCTGGCCTTTGAGGCCAGTTGCGCGGGAGGCATTCCCATCATCCGGGCGATCTGCGACGGCCTGATCGCCAACCGCATCGACGCGATCTACGGCATCGTCAACGGCACGTGCAACCACATCCTCACGGCCATGACGCAGCGCGGGCGCACCTACGCCCAAGCCCTCGGGGAGGCCCAGCAGGCCGGGCTGGCCGAGGCCGACCCGGCGCTGGACGTCTCGGGCACCGACTCGGCCCACAAGCTGGCGATCCTGGCGGCGCTGGCGTTCGGGGCGAAGATCGACCTGGCGGCCATCCCCGTCTACGGCATCGATCACCTGGAGCCCTGCGACGTGGTCTTCGGCGGAGAGCTGGGATACGTGGTGAAGCTGCTGGCCATCGCCCAGCGGCAGGACGACGGCGTCGGCCTTCGCGTGCGCCCCGCCTTTATCAGCAAGGAGCATCCCCTGGCGTGGGTGTCCGGGCCGTTCAACGCCGTCAGCATCTACGGCCATGCCACCGGGCACACGATGTACTACGGGCGCGGTGCCGGCGGCATGCCCACGGCCTCGGCGGTCGTGGCGGACCTGGCGGCCGTAGCCATGGGCACGGCCCAGCGGGCGTTCGACCACCTGGCGGTCTGGCCGGACCGGGCCGCGGCGGCAAAGCAGCTTCCGATCGAGGCGGTCCGCAGCCGATACTACTTGCGTGTGATGGCCGAGGACGCCCCCGGCGTTCTGGCCCAGGTGGCGGCCGTGCTAGGGAGGCACCGCATCAGCATCCGCTCGGTGCTCCAGCACGAACCGCTGCCCGCGGCGGAGGACGCCGCCGGCGTGCCGGTGGTGATCACCACGCACCAGGCGGTCGAGGGCAACGTGCGGGCGGCCCTGGCCGAGGTGGACGCCCTGGCCGTGATCAAGGCGCCCAGCGTGTGCATCGGCATCGTGGAGGAGTACCCCGAACCGCTGTGAAGCGATGCGACAGGCCGGCCAGGAGCACCTGAGTTCCCGAATGAAATACGCGATTGTCATTCCCGACGGGGCGGCCGACCTGCCGCTGGAGGAGTTGCACGGCCAGACGCCTCTGGAGGTCGCCCGCAAGCCGCAGATGGACTGGATCGCCGCGCACGGCAAGTGCGGCATGGTGCACAACATCCCCAAGGGGTTGGCCTGCGGTTCGGACGTGGCCATCCTGTCGGTGGTCGGCTACGACCCGCGGACCTGCTACACGGGGCGGGCCCCGCTGGAGGCCGCCGCCCAGGGCCTGAAGATCGGCCCGGACGAGTGGGTCTTCCGCTGCAACCTGGTGACGATCATCGACGGGATCATGGAGGACCACTCCGCCGGGCACATCAGCACCGAGGAGGCCGGGGCGATCGTCGACGAGCTGAACCGCTCGCTCGCCCGGCCGGGAGTGCACTTCTATCGCGGCGTCAGCTATCGCCACCTGATGATCTACCGCGGCGACTGCCAGGTGCGGACCACTCCCCCGCACGACATCCTCGGCCAGCGGGCGGCCGCGCACCTGCCCACGGGCCAAGGCGCCAAGGAGCTCCGCGGCCTGATGGAGCGCGGGCGGGAGCTTCTGGTCGGCCATGAGATCAACACGGTCCGCCGCGACCTGGGCGAGAACCCCGCCACGGACATCTGGCTGTGGGGCGAGGGCCAGATGCCCCAACTGACACCCTTCACCGAGCGCTTCGGCCTGCGGGCGGCGGCCGTCGCGGCGGTGGACCTGGTGCGCGGGCTGGCGCGGCTCATCGGCTGGGACGTGCTGACGGTCCAGGGCGCCACCGGCTATCTGGACACCAACTCCGCCGGCAAGGGGGCCGCGGCCGTGGCGGCGCTGGACAATCACGATCTGGTCTTCGTGCACGTCGAGGCCCCCGACGAGGCCGGGCACAACGCCAACATCAAAGGCAAGATCGCGGCCATCGAGCAGATCGACCAGCATATCGTCGGGCCGCTGCTGAAGCGACTTCAGGCTGAAGGGCCCGAATGGCGAATCCTGGTCCTGCCGGACCACCCCACCCCCTGCACCGTCCGCACGCACACGCGCGACGCGGTGCCCTTTGCGATGGCGGGCAAGCGCGTGGAGTCGGTCCTGGCCGAGCCGTTCAGCGAGGCCCACGCGGCCGAAAGCGACCTGCACATCGCCCGCGGCCACGAGCTGATGCAGTTCTTCCTCACCATCCGCTAGGCCTCTCGCGCGCTCGACTCCGCTTGGCAAGTCGGCTGCGATTCGGTAACTTCAACCGCCCTGCCGGCCAAGTCCCCGGCACTCGGTGAGGACAGGCGGCGATGAGCATTGTCGTGATGAAGTTCGGCGGCACGAGCGTCGCGGACGCAGGGAGAATCCGCGCCGCCGCCCGGCGGGCGATCCAGACTCACCGGCGGGGCCACCAGGTGGTGATGGTCGTCTCGGCCATGGGCGAGACGACCGACCACCTGCTGGACCTCGCCCGGCAGATCAGCCCCGACCCGCCCAAACGCGAGCTCGACCAACTGCTCGCCACCGGCGAGCAGGTGACCATCTCGCTGGTGGCCATGGCGCTGGAGGAGATGGGCGCCCGCGCGATCAGCTTCACCGCCGGGCAGATCGGCCTGGTCACAGACGACATCCACACCAAGGCGCGGATCAAGTCGATTGACGTGCGGAGAATCCGCGAGCAGCTCGACGCCGGGCGGATCGTCATCGTGGCCGGGTTCCAGGGCGTCACCGAGTCCGGCGCCGTCACCACGCTGGGGCGCGGCGGCAGCAACGTGTCGCTGGTGGCGATCGCCGCGGCGCTCGGCGCCGAGGTGTGCGAGAACTACACCGACGTGGACGGCATCCACACCGCCGATCCGCGGATCGTGCCCAACGCCCGCAAGATCCCCCGCATCAGCTACGACGAGATGCTGGAGCTGGCCTCGCTGGGCGCCGCAGTGCTCCAGAACCGGGCGGTCGAGTTCGCCAATAAATACAACGTGCCCATCCATGTCCGCAGCAGCTCCAACACCAAGCAAGGGACGATGATCGTGGCCGAAACTGAATCCATGGAACGCATCGTCGTCAGCGGTGCGGCGTTGAAGGACAAGCTCGCCCGCGTGACGCTCCGCAACGTGCCCGACCAGCCCGGCGTGGCCGCGAGGATCTTCCACACCCTCGCCAACGCGCACACCGTGGTGGACGACATCATCCAGACCACCGACCAGCACAAGCGCGCGACCGTCTCGTTCACCATTGACCTGGCGGACCTGCTCGACGCCCGCAAGGTCGTCGCCGGCCTCTGCAAGGCCCTGGGCTGCAAGGCGGTCTTCGAGGACCACCTCGCCAAGGTCTCGGTGGTCGGCGTGGGCATGCGCACCCACACCGGCGTCGCGGAGCGGATGTTCTCCGCCCTGGCCCGGGCTCGCATCAACATCCAGAACATCACCACCAGCGAGATCAAGATCTCCTGCCTCATCGACCGCAGCCAGGGCCGCCGGGCGCTGCGCCTGGTGCACGATGCCTTCGACCTGGGGCGAAAGCCTAAGTCCGTCAAGAAGGCCCGAAAGGAGGGTTCGGGGAGATAGTGGACTCAGGTTAGCATACCTCGCGATCGTCAACAGGCCTGCTCTTGCGGGCAAAGGAGAATGGTATGCGGAATGCCGCCATATGGGATTACATCTACCTGGGGACCGGATACCGGTTCCTACAAGACGTAAGAACCGGGACACCGATAAAGCCAGATGGATATGTCCTCTACAACATTGCGCGGGTGCTACGGTCGCTCGACGATTTGGGGCTGCCTGTAACTAAAAGAGCCGCTTCGGATCTCATCGATTTCGAGCGTAAACTGAAAGAAGCCAGCAACGATGCGAAGCTGACGACCGAACAGGCTGGGCAACTTAAGAACATCATGAATTCGCTCCGCTTGACCTTTGAAGCTGAAACGACCGGACAGTTTGTCTATCTAGTAACCGACAAACGGCTCTCTCTCGAGAAGATACTGAATAGAGTCGAGGGGTTGTTCCGTGCGGGTGTATACGCTACCCTTCCTGAAACAGCCCAGCATGATTTTGCCGAAGCTGGAAAACTTATCGCATTTGAGCGACCAACTGCAGCTGCTTTTCATCTTCTCCGGGGGACAGAGGACGTCATTCGAGTGTACTACCGACGATACATGAGAAAACCCCCATCAGGAAAGACTTGGGGGAGAATGACACAAGAGCTGAGGTCAAAGGCTAGAGGGAAGAGGCCAGACCCTGGCCTTGCCCAACAGCTTGACTATATTCGGACTACGTACCGCAATCCCACGCAACACCCGGACAAGATCTACGATTTGGACGAGGCGCAAGACCTTTTCCCCCTGTGTGTTGACGTAGTCAACCGTATGATGGTTGTCGTGGACCCCAAGGGCGTGCTAGCAAACGCTTCGGTCAAGCAATAAGCGAGTTGCCTCCTCCCGCCCTTCTCTGAGTGATGGTCCGCAGGGCGAAAATGAGGTTGCTCAGATAACTCTCAGACGGCCCTTTCCGACCCTTTTCTCCCCCGGCCAGCGGCGCCTGCGGGCCCTGGGCTGGCGGGCGATCGTGCCGCTGGTGGGCGCGGCCCTGCTGGCTGCGGCGGTCATGGCCGACCGGGCGGGGCTGTTCGGCAAGGCCCCGCCGGCCGACGTCGCCAAGTACCACCTCAAGAGCTTCCGCGTGGTCCGCGTCATCGACGGCGACACGCTGGACATCGACTGCCCCGACGGCTCCCATCCGCACACGCGGGTGCGCCTCTGGGGCGTCGACACGCCCGAGACGGTCAAGCCCGAGTCGCCGGTGGAGCACTTCGGGCCTCAGGCCAGCGAGTTCACCCGCAGCGCCCCGGCCGGCAAAGAGGTCACATTGGAGCTGGAGTCCCGCCAGACCCGCGACAAGTACGGGCGGCTGCTTGCCTACGTGTTCCTGGGGGATGGGCGGATGCTGAACCGCCAGCTCGTGGCCGAGGGCTACGGGTACGCCGATCCGCGGTACGAGCATCGCTACGGCGACGAGTTCGCCCGCCTCCAGCGCCACGCGATGCGGGAGCGCCTGGGCCTCTGGGCTGGGGTCCGCCGCGAGGACCTGCCCTACTACTACCGCGACACGCTGAAGCTGCCCGAGAAGATGAACACCGGCCATTAGACTGTTCGACTATCCGGTCGTCCGGCGATCCGGGCCTGTCGGCTCTTTCCCGTTCCGGTGGGGCGGAGTATCATCGTCAGGAGGTCGCGGCCGGCGTGGCCCGGGCTTGGAGATGATTCGCTAAGTGATTGCGCTGAAAGTACTCTTTGCGGTATTGCTGCTGTGCGGCTGCGGCCTGGGGCCGGGGCTGGTAATCGTGCGGCGATTCCGCGGCTGGTGGCCGCTGGAGCGGCTTTGTGCGGCCGTGGGGCTGTCGCTGTTGGTCATCTATCTGGCGGCCGCGGTGATCTATGGGGTGGGCTGGAGCCGCTGGGCCTGCTACGTCGTGTCCGGGGTGTGCCTGGTGCTGCTGGCGGTGGGCGCGCGCGACCTCTACGGGATGCTGCGGAGCGTGCGCGTGCGTCGCGCGCTGCTGTGGTTCGGCTTGCTGGAGGTGTGGTGCCTGGCGGCCTTGGCGACCATTCGCAACTATGGCGGCGGCGGCTGGGGGGGCGACTGGTTGGAGCACTACCAGCGATGCCTATTCTTCCTGAATGGACTCCCCTCGAACACACTGTTCCTCGACCTGTATTCCCTGCCGGCGCGGCCGCCCATGATGAACCTGTTGGGGGCATTTGTCATGACTCAGGCCGGAACGGACTTCGAGGTCTATCAGGTGGTGTTCCTGGTGCTGAACTCGTTGATCTTCCTGCCCTGCGCGCTGTTGGCGTCGTATTTGGCGCGGGGCGGCGGGAGGCGCGTGGGACTGGCGGCCATCCTGTTCGCCCTCAACCCGATGTTCATCGAGAACGTGACCTATCCGTGGACGAAGCTGCTGGGGGCCTTCTACACCGTGCTGGCGGTCTGGGTGTACCTGCGGGCCATTCGCAAGAACGACTCGGGGCGGCTGGTGCTCGCGGCGGCCTTCCTGGCCACCGGCGTGCTGGTGCATTATTCCGCAGCCGTATTCCTCCTGGTGCTGGGCGCTCATTACTTCCTCTTTGCCTTCCGCAAGCGCCGCCGAAAGTGGCGGGAGACGATGCTGGGCGCCGCCACAGGGGCGGTGATCCTGGCGACCTGGCTGGGCTGGTCGATTCACGCCTATGGGTGGAAAGCGACGTTCACCTCCAACACGGCCGTCTCCAGCGCCAGCGCGTTCTCCGGGTGGGGAAACGTGGCCAAGATCGGCAGCAACGTGCTGCACACCGTCCTGCCCCATCCTTTGTTCTCCGTCCCCCAAAGGGCCGAGCTCCTCAGGCAGTCCGGCGCGGCTGGGTACTGGCGGGATTACTCCTTCATGATCTACCAGACCAACGCCATCCTGGCGATGGGGTGCGTCGGCGGGATTCTCGTGCTGGCGCTCTTGGCGGCTCGCCTGGCACGCAAGGGGATCGACCGGGAGCTGCGGTGGTTCTGGCTGACCTTCGTGGCCGGCGGGTTCCTGGTCGGGATAGCGGTCGTCGGAGAGAAGGACTACTACGGCCTGGCGCACTTGTGCCTTCAGCCGATGATCTTCATCGGAGTGACTTTCCTGGCGCTGAACCTGCCGTCACTGCGGCTGGCCGTCCTGGGCCTCTGGGCCGTGGGGACGGCTTTTGACTTCGCCGTGGGGATCCTGCTGCATCTATCAGTGGAAAACCTGACGCTCCGGCAGATCCTGATGCAGGACAACCTGATGGTAGTCCAGTTGGACAAGTTGCCAATCAACTTCTCCGCTCAGGAGAATCTGAGGTCCAAGATCGTGAATGATCTTCGGTTCTGGGGCGACCGGCCGGTGGTGTTCTTCCAGGTAGCCCTGGCGGCCGGATGCGTCTTGATGCTGGGGTGGATCCTCACGCTCGCGCGGACGAGGCGGGCCCCCGCCCCCTCAGGCGCCGGCGAAGGGCCCACAGATACCACTTCAGGTAGTGCGGCAGCCACGCCCGGAGCCTGAAGCGGCTGCTCCCGGCCGTGCGATCGGTCCAGCAGGCCGGGACCTCCTCGACCCTGCCTCCGCCGAAGTGCGCCTTGACCGTCAGCTCCAGCGCCAGGCAGAACCCCGCGGCGCTCTCGATCCTTGTGCGCTGGAGGAAGTCCCGCCGGTAGGCCTTGAAGCTGTTGGTCGGGTCGCGCGTCGGCAGTCCCGCGAGCCGGTGCAATGACACCCCGGCCAGGCGGCTGAGCATGCCTTTGAGCCACGGGCCGCCGATCTGACGTCCGCCCCTGGCGTAGCGGCTGGCGCAGACCACGTCCGCCCCACCCTCGGCGCGGGAGACCATCTCCCCGACCTTGGAGTAATCATCGCTCAGGTCGGCCATGGAGACGATCACCACCGGCGCCGCAGCCGCCTGGAAGCCGGCCTCGATGGCGTAGCGGACGCCCGGGCCCAGGCGGTTGCGAACGAGCCGGATGAGCGGCGGCTTCTGGTCGGCGGGAATGGCCTCAAGGGCCGGCAGCGTGTTGTCCTCCTCGAAGTCGTAGCAGATCAGCAGCTCATAGCCCGCCGGCAGTGCCTCCCGCAGCCGCCGACAGGCCGCCGCGATGTTGCCGGCCTCGTTGAACACCGG
>JALHTV010000292.1 GCA_022866005.1 Phycisphaerae bacterium | reverse complement strand
GCCGAGACGCTGGACGCCGAGGGTGACCCCGAAGGCCCGTTCGATGAGCCGCTGTGGAAGCTGGCCGAGTGGATCAGCCACTACTACATGGCCCCCCTGGGGGTGGTCCTGGGCGCGATGGTCCCCTCCGCCGTCGGCCGCCACGGCCCGCGAAGCGAGACGGTGGTCTATCTCACCAGCCGCCGGCGCGACTGGCCGGACCGCCTGGGCGGGCGGCAGAAGCGGGCGCTGGATGAGCTCTATGAGGCGGCCAAGCAGGGCATCGAGCCGCTGACCCTGGAATCGCTGCTCCGCCACAGCGGCGCCGGCCGCGACAGCCTCCGCCGCCTGGCCGAACGCAACCTGGTCCGCCTAGACAGCCGACCCGTCACCCTGCCCGAGCTGCCCAGCGAGGCCGCGGGCGACCCGTTCGAGCTGAACGCCGACCAGCAGTCGGTCCTGGCGGCCCTTGAGGGCAAGCTCACGCGCGGCTTTTCGGTCACGCTGCTGTATGGAGTCACCGGCAGCGGCAAGACGGAGGTTTACATCCGCGCGATCCGCCAGGTGATCGCCGCCGGGCGACAGGCCATCCTGCTGGTGCCGGAGATCGCCCTGGCGACCCAGACGCTGACCCGCCTGGTCGCGCGCCTGCCGCGCGTGGCCGTGCTGCACAGCGGGCTGAGCGGCGCCGAGCGGGCGTTCCACTATCAGCAGATTCGCGACGGGGCCGCGGTGGCGGTGGTCGGGCCGCGGAGCGCGGTCTTCGCCCCCGCGCGGCGGCTGGGGTTGATCATCGTCGATGAGGAGCACGAGCCCAGCTACAAGCAGGACACCGCACCGCGATATCACGGGCGCGACGTGGCCGTCATGCGCGGGCGCCTGGCCGACGTCCCCGTGCTGCTGGGCTCGGCGACACCGGCGCTCGAGTCGCTGCACAATGCCCGCCAAGGCCGCTACGACCTGCTCCGCCTGCCGCGGCGGGTCCGCGGCCTGCCGATGCCCCGCCTCCAGATCGTCTCCCTCCGCCGCGAGATCGACCCTCGGCGCATCGAGCTGATCGGCAAGACCCTGACCGCGAAGATGGCCGCCGCCCTGGACCGCCGCGAGCAGATCATCCTGCTGATGAACCGCCGCGGCTACGCCAGCTACGTCTTCTGCCCCTCCTGCCACTGGACGCTGGTCTGCGACCACTGCACCCGCGCGATGGTCTTTCACCAGACCACGCAACTGGCCCTGTGCCACTACTGCCAGCACACCGCGCCGCTGCCGGAATATTGCCCGGCCTGTCGGGGCAAGCTGCTGCTGTTCGGCTTCGGCGTTCAGCGGATCGAAAGCGAGCTGGCCCGCAAGTTCCCCCACGCCCGCACCGCGCGGATGGACAGCGACACGATGACCTCGCCGCGCCAGTTCCGCAAAGTGCTGGAGGAGTTCTCCACGGGCGAGCTGGACATCCTGCTGGGCACGCAGATGGTAGCCAAGGGGCTGGACTTCCCGCGGGTGTCGCTGGTGGGGGTCGTCTCGGCGGACACGTCGCTGGCGATCCCCGACTTCCGCGCCAGCGAGCGGACGTTCCAACTCGTCGTGCACGTGGCCGGGCGGGCGGGGCGGAGCGACGTGCCGGGTGAGGTCGTCGTCCAGACCCTCCACGGGGACGACCCGGCCATCCGCCTGGCGGCCGGGCACGACTACGATGGATTCGCGGCCGGGGAGCTGGAGCTGCGCCGCCAGGCCGCGATGCCGCCCTTCGTGCGGCTGGTGCGGTTCGTCATCCGCCACGCCGACGCGACCAAGGCGGAAGACTCGGCCGGAACGCTGGCCGAGAGACACAAACGACTGCGTGCCGGAAGAAAGGTCACCCTCCTAGGCCCGCAGCCCG
>JALHTV010000291.1 GCA_022866005.1 Phycisphaerae bacterium | reverse complement strand
CTGGAGCGGGCGGGGGCCCTCTTCGCCCAGATCGACCAGGCGGCCCGCAAGCACCTGCCGTAGCCCATGGCCCGGGAATACAACATCTCCAAGACCGCCTGCCTCTGCCGCTCCTGCCAGAAGCACCTGGAGCCCGGCAGCGAACTGGTCGCCACGGTCCGGGAGGCCGGCGAGGAGCTCCAGCGCGAGGACTTCTGTCTGGACTGCTGGTCGGCCCGGCCCCAGCAGGCCGACCACGGGCTGCTGGGGTCGTGGCACAGCCGCGTGCCTGCCTCGACTGAGAAAAAGAAACTCCTGGTGGACGACGAGCTGCTGGTCAACCTCTTCCAGAGGCTGGAGCACCCCGACACGGCCGCCAAGGCCAACTTCCGCTTCGTCCTGGCGCTGATCCTGATGCGCAAGAAGCTGCTGGTCTACGACCGCACGGAGGCGATGGAGGGCCAAGAGACGTGGGTGATGCACCTGCGCGGCGACGACACGCCCGTGTAGGTGGTCAACCCGCACCTGGACGATGACAAGATCGCCGAGGTCAGCGAACAGTTGGGGCAGATCATGGAAGGGCAGCTATGAAGAGCCTTGCGGGGACGTGCCGGTGGCTGGCGGTGGGCCTGGCGGCCTTGGCGGCGGCTGGCTGCAACCCGGCCCGGCCCGAGCACGCCCTCACGCGCCGCCAACTCATCGACGCCCACAACGCCAACGCCTCAGCCATCCCGCGCCTCTGGGCCCGCGCGAAGATTGCCCTCACGCTCACCGACGACGGGGGGCGGACGTTCTCCTGGGGCTCCACCAGCCGCCTGGCCGGTGCCAACGGGCTGCTGCTCTACGCCTGCTCCCCCCAGCCCCTAGGCCCGCACGACTTCGTGCTCATCGGCCGGGCCGCCGGGGCGACGGAGCTGTTCCGCCTGGGCAACTCCGCCTCCGAGGGCGTCTACTACCTGTGGTACCACTTCGGCGACCATGGCAGGGCGCTGTGGGGGCGCGACGCCCTGGCTGGGGCGACCGGCGCCGCCATGCCCATCGACCCGATGCAGATCCTGGCGGTCTTGAACATCACTCCGCTTCCGGCGGACTTCGCCGCCCTGCCGGCGGCGGTGCTGACCCTCAGCGACTCGTCGCCGTGGTCCTACGTGCTGACGGTCATCGACCGCCAGCCGCTGACCGGTGAGATCGTCTGCCGCCGCGAGATCCGCTGCGCCTGGGACGACCGCAAGGAGGCTCTGCCGTACCGCGTGGACCTGTTCGACGGGGCGGGCCAGCGCGTGATGACGGCGGAGCTACGGGACTATCGGCCGATTCGCGCAGCCGACTCTCCCGGTGCGGCGCCGCGCATGCCGACCGACATCACGATCGTCTGGCCGCAGAAGGGCAGCCGCATCCACCTGGTGCTCAGCGAAATGACCACCGCGGCCACCTGGGACCGCAGGGAGGCGCTCTTTGAGGCCCACAGGCCCGGTGGGTTCACGTCAGATCAGATCATCCAGGTAGACAAGGAACTCAACGCACAGGGGGCAGCGAAGTGAGCCCCTCATGGACCAGGCAGCTCGTGGTCGCCGGCGTGCTGCTGGGCGTCTGCGCCGCCGGGGCACAGGGCGCCCGGCTGCTCGTGGCGGGCGATCAGCAGGCCCTGTGGCTGCTCCACAGCCGCGACGAGGGGCGATTCGATCTGGTCACCAGACCCGCCGGCGGGACGTGGCAGTGGATCGCGCGGGACCGTTCCGGCACGGTTGCCGCCATGGCTGCCGACGACGCGGCGCTGCACATGGCCTTTACCTCCAGGCAGTACCACGTCTTCGGCCTGCTGTCGCGCGAGGGGGCGCCGGGGCTCAGTTTGCCCGCGGCGCCGGTGGCGCTATGCGCAGCGGCCGATCTGGGCCCGGACGCCGTCAGCGGCCTGGTGGCCCTGGTGCCCGTAGCCGCCGCTACGGCGACGGCGCCCGCTCGACCGTCCCGCGGGGCGGCCCTGGAGGTCCTGGTGCGCACTCCCGGACAGTGGCAACACCTCACCACGGTCGCGGGTCTGGCGGGTGACTTGGCAGAGGTCCGCGCGACCGCCTGGCAGGGCGCCCTGTACCTCCTGGCGCCCGGAGGTGACGGGCAGGACAACCGCCTGGCGGCCTGGCAGGGTGGCGAGTGGCGGGACCTGCCGCTGCCGGCGGCCATGGCCCGGGGGCGTGGCCTGGCGTTGACAACCATCGACGGGCGGCTGGCCGCGGTGGTGGCCCAGCCTACCACCGGCCGGGCCGGATCGGTGCGGCTGGAGGTCGCGACCATGGACCAGCCCGGCGGCGCGTTCGCCCTTCAGCCGGTCACCGCGGACGGCCAGGAGGCCACCTGGTCCCAGGAGGACGCTCCGGCGGTGTCCAGGCTGTCGGACAAGTTGGCCGTCGTCTGGGGCACCGGCCGCGCACTGAAGCTGGCGACGTTCAGCCCGGCCACGGGAAGGCTGGACCCCGTCGAGGACGTGACCATCTTCCAGCAGCCCGAGGCCGACGGCCACGCCGAGCAGATCCGCGAGTTCCTCCTGTGGGGATTGCTGGCGCTGATCCTGGTCCCGCTGTTCGTGCTTCGCCCGGGCGGGGTGCCCAAGCCGTTCTCGCTTCCTCCGCCGCTGGAACCGGCGCCGCTGGCCCGGCGCCTTGCGGCCGGGCTGGTGGACCTCCTGCCGTTCCACATAGCCGGTGGGGCCTACCTTCACTACACCCTGCCCATGTCGGCGGAAGCGACGACGCGACTGCTGATTGACCTGCTCCGCGGCCGAGGAGCGGTGCCGGTGCAGGTGGCCTACGCCTGGGCGGGCATGCTCGTGCTATTCCTGCTGTACGGCGTGGTAATGGAGACGGTCTTCCGCGCCACGGTGGGCAAGCTGCTGTTCAAGCTTCGCGTGGTCGGGGACGAGGGTGCCGATCCGCGGCGGCTGGAGGTGCTGCTGCGGAATCTCTTCAAGGCGGTGGAGGTCTTTTACTTCTTCCCGCTGCTGCTGGCGGTGGTGGTCACGCGCTATCGTCAGCGTCTGGGGGACATGGCCGCCCGCACCGCGGTCATCGACACCCGCTTCCGCGCCCGGCCTTCTCCCCCGGCCCCGGAGCAGGACGACTGGGACGATTCCGGCGACGCCTCCCCGCCGGCCCAGTAGCCGCACGCCAGGCGCTCAGTGTTGGACCGTCTCCAAGACGGCGGTTGCAGGGGCCGCGACCGGCTCGGGGCGTTCCCGCAATTGCTCGAGCTTCAGCAGCAGCACCGCGGTCGCCAGTTGCAGGTCGGCCTCATACTGCCGCGCCAGGTCGCTGCGGAGCTGGGTGGGGTCGACGTCCTGGAGCAGGTCGGTCTTCTGGCGAACCTCCAGCCAGCGCTTGGTCTGCTTGGGCGTCATGCGGATCTCCACGTCGGGGGCGACGCCGGAATCCTTCCCGTCACCGCCGTGCAGGGTCCTCCCGGAGGGCAGGTAGTAGTAGGCGGTCGTGAGCTTCAGCACGGCCCGGTCGCGGCGGATGGGGATGACGTTCTGCACGGTCTCCTTGCCGTAGGTGCGCTGCCCGACGATCAGGCCGCGGTCCCAGTCCTGGACCGCCCCGGAGACGATCTCGGCGGCCGAGGCGCTGATCTGGTTGACCAGCAGCACCAGCTGCCCGTCGAGGTACTTGCCGCCCGGGGTGGCGTTGACGGACTGGCGGCGGGCCTGGCGGCCTTCGGTGGAGACCAGCCGGCCGCGAGAGAGGAACTCGTCCGCCACATCGGTGGCCGAGCGGAGCAGCCCGCCGGGGTTGTATCGCAGGTCCAGCACCAGGGAGTGCACGCCCGCCTTGGCAATGCGGTCCAGGACGCTGTCCAGAGACTCGACGGTCTCGTCGGTGAACTGCATGACGCGGACATAGGCGATCTTGGCCTCGGGGTCGATGAGGTAGTCCCACTGCCCGTCGGGCCGGCTCTGCCAGCCGCGGACCGTGGCGATGTTGATCGCCTGGCGGGTCAGGGTGACGTCGAAGGAGTCCAGGTGCCCGGCCCGCTTGACCCGCAACGTCACCTTCGTGCCCTTCTCGCCGGTGATCATGCGGATGAGCTTGTCGATGCCCATGTCCTGAGTCGCTCGGCCGTCCACGGCCAGGATGAGGTCACCGGGCTTGATGCCCGCCTTGAAGGCCGGGGAGTCGGCCAGCGGGGTGATCACCTTCAGCGGCTCGCCAGGCTCTTTGGCGATCTGAACGCCCACACCGTAGAAGTGCCCCATCGTGTGCTTCTCGAAGTCGGCCATGTCGTACGGCCAGATCATCGAGCTGAACTCGTCCAGCTCGTCCAGGAACCCGTCGGTGAACTCCACCACCAGTACCGACACGGGAATGTTCACGGTGCGCTCGCTGGTGCGGAGCACGCTGTTCAGGGCCAGCGTCAGGTCCAGGTGATCGGGGCGGTCGCGGGTCTCGATGGCGCGGAACTGGTCATCGACCGCAACCAGGAACGCCCGTCGCTTGGACGCGTCGGCCAGCCCCGGGAACGTCTGGGCCGCTTCGGGCGTCTCGGCCAGGACCTTCACCGCCGCCAGCGCCCCGCGGGCGAGCTGGGCATAGTCCACGGCGGTGACGTAGTAGCTGTCCAACTGGCTGATGGCCTTTTCGGCCATGGCGGCGTCGACGCCCTCGACCAGCTCCCGCCAAGTCGTCTCGGAATCCTCGGGTTGGCTGGTGGCCCCGGAGGTGTCCAGCCTCTCGTTGCCGTAGAGTCGCAGGACGCGCGCGTGGCGCCGGACGGACTTGACCATGTCCTTGTAGGTCCGGTTGCCCTCGTCCAGATCGTTGAGGGCCATGTAGAGCGTCAGTGCGTCTTGCCAGCGGCCTTCATCGACGAACTGCTTGCCGTGGGCCTCGCTGCGCTGGATCAGTTCATGGTACCAGGGCTGCTCGGTCAGCCGGTCGGCCGGCGCGGCGACCCTCTGGGCCACCAGCGCCCCGGCCAGCGCCTCACGCCAGGGCTTGTCGGTCACGAGCCCGTCCAGGTCGGCCAGGTCGTCGGACAGACCATCCTCCAAGCTGCGGAGTTCGCGGGCGGCGCGGCGGCGGGCGTCGACCTGACCCACGTCCGCCTGCGCCCAGACCTGCTTATACGCCTCCAGCCGCTCACGCAGTGACTTCACCACGCGGCGGAAGACCCGCGCGTAGTCCCGGTTATCTTGGCCCACCAGCACCTCCCCCTGCCGCAGCGCCGCCAGCGATTCGTCCAGGGCCTGGACGCTGCGGTCCTTCAGTTCCTCGTAGGTGTTCTTCGCGGCGTCGTCCAGGGTGTCGCCGTTACCGCTGCGCCCGATGGCACTCAGGACTTGGCGGACCTTCTCGCGGAGCTTGGCCTCCAGGGAGGAGTCGGGCTGGTCGCGGAAGTATTGCTCGGTCATCCCGGCCCAGCCGACGCGCTCGACGGTGGCGGCATACTCAGAGGCCCGCTCGGCCTCGGCCCGGGCATACTGGGAGACATACTCCTCCAGCAGGCGATGGGCCTGGACGATCTTGGGCTCCTCGCCGGCGAGGGCCTTGGCCTCGGTCAGCGTCGCCAGCGCCGCCTCGAACCGCCCCGCCAGGGCTTGATCGGTGCCCTCCGACAGCAGGGCGTAGGCGTGGTCCGCCAACGAGATCGCAGCCGTCGTCGGGCTGGACGCCGGTGCGGTGGCGACGGCCTGCCCCGCGGCACCAGCCACCCACAAGGCCGACAGGACGACAAATGCCCCCAACGCAAAGGGCCACTTCGTATGTCTCACGCGATTCTCCCGACTGAGGCTCAGGCCATCGTCTGCTGTAGGATCGCCGGGCGACCCCGGCAGTCCGTCAATTATAAGGCAAGCCCTGCCGCCGCGCTAGACAAAACCGCCCGCGGCCAGGCGGCGACAAGGAGGGTTGCCTGGGAAGGACATCGACTGTATAAGCCTGCCTCATGCCCACCCCGTCGCAGACACTCCTGGCCTTCTACGAGGCGATGCGGAAGCGTTTCGGCCATCAGGGCTGGTGGCCGGGGCGCTCGAAGCTGGAGGTCTGCGTCGGGGCCATCCTGACCCAGAACACCAACTGGGCGAACGTCACCAAGGCCATCGCCAACCTCCAGGCCGCCGGGTGCATGTCGGTGGGCGCCCTGCACGCCCTAGGCGCGGCGAACCTGGCGGAACTGATCCGCCCCGCGGGGTATTTCAACGTCAAGGCGCGGCGCTTGAAGAACTTCATCGCTGCGGTCCACGCCCACAGCGGCGAGGACCTGGACGCCTTCCTGGATCGGCCCGTCTCAACGCTGCGCGAGGCATTGCTGTCGATCCAGGGCATCGGGCGCGAGACGGCCGACAGCATCATCCTGTACGCTGCGGGGCAGCCCAGCTTCGTGGTGGACGCCTACACGTGCCGCATCCTGTTCCGCCACGGTCTGATCGGGCCGGAGGACGACTACGAGGCCGTCAAGGAGCTGATGGAGTCCTCG
>JALHTV010000040.1 GCA_022866005.1 Phycisphaerae bacterium | reverse complement strand
GGTGGTCCGCTACGCCTTCCAGCTTGCCCGCCGGCGCAACAATCCCAAGAAGCGCCTCACGCTGGTCCACAAGACCATCGTGCTGACCTTCGCGGGCGACACCTGGTTCCGCACGTTCCAGGAGGTCGGGCGCGGGTACGGCGACCTCGAGAAGGACTACAACCACGTCGACGCCTGCTGCATGTGGTTCGTCAAGAACCCCGAGTACTATGACGTGATCGTCACGGACAACATGTTCGGTGACATCATCACGGACCTGGGCGCCGTGATCCAGGGCGGGCTGGGCGTCGCGGCCGGGGGGAACATCAATCCGGCCGGCGTGAGCATGTTTGAGCCGATCGGGGGCTCCGCGCCCAAGTACACAGGCAAGAACGTGATCAACCCCATCGCGGCCATCGCGGCGGTGGCCATGCTGCTCACCGAGACCGGCCGGGGCAAAGGCGCCCCTGCGGGCGGCCGGGGGGCCGACCCCAAGGCCGTCCAGGCCGGGGACAGGGTCGAGCGAGCCATCCAGGCCGTCACACCAAAGATGAAGAGCCAAAGCGCCGCCCAGATGGGCTTCTCCACCACCGAGGTCGGCGACCTGGTCGTCCAGGCCCTCGGCTAACCCGCAATTGGTGGCCCACCCATCCGGATGCCGGTTGAGGGACAGCCTGTTTTGGGCGTGCATCCCAGTTGCACGCCCGACTGACTATTGACTTCCCCAAGAATCCGCCAGGGATGCGGCATGTCGACTTACAATAGCCAGAGCATCGGAGCACTTCCGCGACTGAGCGGCGGTCGTGTCTGATTCCGTCGGTAGTCTCGCCAATACAGAAGCACGTCTATCATGGGTACTCCACTCGTGGGGCATCGTTCAAAGAGAAACTGACGTCGTAAGTCATGCACCGGATGTTTGGCTGGCCGTCTAAGGCGTACTGAAGTCGTCGGTCCATTTCTCGGCAGACGATCAGCCCCTGCACCTCACCGCGGTTCGCGAGGTTCCTTCGCACCCAGCCCATGTAACGAAGCACTTGGCCAACCGTGCTGTCGCTCGTCTGATCTTTCTTGAGCTCGATGACCAGCCAAGCCTTCCCATCGCGTCGTTTGCCCAAAAGGTCGATCTCTCCGATCTCCTGCGTGTCGTAATAGGAACCGACGATCTCCCCGTCCTCCTCCAGCAGCTCCCAATCCCGCAGCATCCCCACGCTTTGCCAGTTCTCGACCAGGAACTCCTGGAGGTATCTCTCCAGCCCGAAGACGCCAGTCGGCACTGGTCTGGACGGTGTTTCCTCACCGCCAGCCGCCTCTTCTCCCTCTTCCGCTTCTCTGCCTTTGGGCATGTGCGGCTCGACGCGCCACCAGAGCATGTCCAGCGTCCAGAGGTCCACGCCGAGTTCTTCGGCCACCTCGAGCAGGGTGCGGTTCATGACGACATAGCGGTCGCCAAAGCTCGCCCCTCGGGGCATGTCCGGCCATAGGCCAAGCCGTTGCATCCCGTTCTCCGCCGTGTTGTTCCAGACTCCATACTTGTCTGGGTAGACGACCTGGAGAATGGCCGTAATCACGGCCCGGCCGAGGCCCTTGACCATGGGATCGCCAGTCGGCGGACGAAGCCGATTCAGCCCCGTCCGAATGTCCACCCCCTCATCCAGAAGAACTTTCAAGGCCTCGCGCAGCTTCGGCATGTCGGCCGACATCCACCCGCCCAGGCGATGCAGACTGTCCCAGTGATGGTTGTTGCGGAACAGGAGAAACCCCCTGAAATCCTCGGCCGTCAACCCTCCCAGATTCTCCCGCGAGAACACTGGCTGGTACCGAGTCAGGACGCCTTGCTTCGCGTCACGAATCTCCGCGCCCACGCGACATAGCTCATCCGGGGACTGATGACTCACCTTGCCAAGTATCTCACGCAGCGACTGAATGGGTTGTTCTCGCGTCATCTTCCCACACCTACTTTGCTCAGAATGGCTTGGCTGTGCCTCGCAGGAGGGCATCCTGCTGGTTCAGAAGGCGCTGCATGAGCTGCTTTTCCTTGTCGCCGTCGCGCAGGATCTCGCTAATCGCCTGGGAGAGTTGCCAGCCTGTAGTATGGGCAACTCGTTACCCACGGAATCGCCCTCCCCAATCTAGCCGGCCGGGGGCAGCTTCCTTCCGGCCGCGCGGATGCAAGGCCGGGCTACTCGCTTTCCTTGGCGGCGGGTTTTTCCCTGGCGTTCTTCTGGAGGCCGCGGGGCATGGCGATCACGCCGGTGCGGGCGAGTTCCCCGATGCCGTGGGGCTTGACCAGCTCGATGAAGGCCTCCAGCTTCTCCTCGGTCCCGGCCAGCTCCACCACGACGCTGTCGGGCGCGATGTCCACCGCCCTGCCGCGGAACAGGTTCACCAGGTCCAGCACCTCCGGTCGCCGCGCCGGGGGCACCAGCACGCGGATCAGGATCAAATCCCGCTCCACGTACGCGACGTTGGCATAGTCGCGGACCTTGACCACGGGGATCAGCTTGGCGAGCTGCTTGCGGACCTGCTCCAGCACGCGGTCGTCGCCGATGACGACGATGGTCATGCGGGACAGTGTCGGGTCCTCGGTCCGCCCGACCACCAGCGAGTCGATGTTGAATCCGCGGGCCGCGAACATGCTCGCCACGTGCGCCAGGACCCCCGGCTTGTTCTGCACCAGTGCGCTGATGACATGTCTCATGAGTGTCTCCAACCCGCAAGCCCCCCCGTACGGGGGGGGGATTATGTTGCCTTTGCTGTTGACGCTGTCAGGCATCCCCGTGCCTGCCTGCCGGCAGGCAGGCTTACGCACGGGGCTTCCCGCAGCGCGGGACCGGGCGCGGTCAGGCCAGCTTGCCCAGGTCCATTTCGTGGAGGCCCTTGCCCGCGGCCACCATCGGGTAGACGTTCTCTTCGGGTTCCACCTCCGCGTGCAGGACGACCGGGCCTTCGTGCTTGAGCATCTCGACGATGGCATCGTCCAGCT
>JALHTV010000290.1 GCA_022866005.1 Phycisphaerae bacterium | reverse complement strand
CTCCAGGCCCAGCTCAACGGCCCGCAGACGCCCCACCCCTCCACGCCGTCCGGTCAGCAGCCGGTCTACACCAAGCCGCCGACACCCAAGCGAAAGGGCAAACCCGGCGCCCGCAAGGGCCACAAGCCTGCACACCGGCCCACCCCCCAACGCATCGACCGCACCGAGGAGCATCGCGCTCAACAGTGCCCCCACTGCGGCTGCCAGGACTTGCCCGACAGCCCGCGGCAGCGAACGCGAATCATCGAGGACATCACCGAGCAGACCCAGACGACGGCCACGGAGCACGTCATCTGCGGCAGTTGGTGTCCCGTCTGCAAGAAGTACGTCGAGCCGGTCGTGCCCGATGCCTTGCCGAAGGCCAAGCTGGGCCATCGCATCGTGGCATTCACGGCCTGGCTGCATTACGGCCTGGGCGTGACGATCGCCCAGATCGTGGCGATCTTCCAGCATCACCTCCAGACGCACGTCTCGGGCGGCGGCCTGATAGCCATCTGGCTGCGGATGGCCCGAATTCTCCAGCCGTGGTACGAGCAGATCGCCCGCGAGGCCAAGGCCAGCGTGGTGCTGCATGCCGATGAGACCGGCTGCCGGGTCAACGGACAGACCTGGTGGCTGTGGTGTTTCGCCAACAGACAAGTGTGCTACTACATGGTCGACCGCAGCCGGGGCAGCCCGGCGCTGGAGAAATTCTTCATCGAGGCGTTCGACGGTGTGTTGGTCGCCGACTTCTGGGCGGCGTACGGGGCCGTGTTGACTACGGACAAGCAGCGGTGCCTCGTGCATCTGCTGCGGGAGTTGTCGGCCGTGGACGAGCGCAACGGCTGCCCGGAATGGAAGGCGTTCGCCAAGAGGCTGCGGCGGCTGCTGCGGGACGGGATTCGGCTGCGCAAGCGAGAGGACTTTGCGCCGGGCAAGTACGCGGGGCGAATCCGATGTTTGGACTCGCGGCTGATGGAGTTGGCCAGGGCAACCTACGCGGACGCCGATGCCTCGCGATTGGCCAAGCGTCTGATGCGTCATTGCGATGAGATCTTCACGTTCCTGGACTGCCCCGAGGTGCCGTTCGACAACAACCTGGCCGAGCGGATGATTCGGCCGGCGGTGGTGCTGCGGCGGAACAGCCAGTCCAACCGAAGCGAGCGTGGTGCAGCGATACAGGCGGTGCTGATGAGCATCTACCAGACGCTGAAGCTTCGTGGCCTGGACCCGCTGGCCACGATCACCGCGGCCCTGCGGACCTACGTCACAACCGGCCAGCTACCGCCGTTGCCCGGCTCGGCTGTTGCAGGTGGGTGAAGTCTTACCGGCCGAGTAGGTGGGCCGGCTGTACCGTCGGCAGCCCGACCCACCGAAATCCCGACAAGAAACCCCAATCCGACCGCCAGGTACCGTCGCATGATGACTCTCCTATGTTCGACCTGACAACCGCCAACGGACCTCGGCGCCGTGGTCGATGCCTAGTGCAGCTCGCCATAAGTTTTGATACACCCTAATCGGGTGCGACCAGATGTTGCATACAGCCGAGAATGATATCTACCATCTCGTCGAGCGTCCCCGCGAATGGCGTGCGTTCCCATCGACCAGTGTGGCGTTTGACACTCAGGCCATAGGCGGCGGCAGACAGTTGGGTCAGGCGCACGCGGTCGTCGTTCTCCAACTGACCGTTGGGGCCGATCGGCT
>JALHTV010000039.1 GCA_022866005.1 Phycisphaerae bacterium | reverse complement strand
GCCAAGTACAACTCCCAGGCGCCCTACGGCGCCGACGTGATCCGGAGGATCATCTACGCCTCCCAGAGCCCCGCCAACGAAAGGACGCTGCGGGAGGCGATCGTCGGCGACCTCAACGAGCTGATCCGCGAGCTGGCCACCCGCTACCGGCTGGCGACCGGGGACATCTCGCTGGTTTCCATCGCCGGGAACACCTCGATGATGCACCTGATGCTCGGGCTGCCGGCGGAGCACATCCGCAGGGAGCCCTACGTCGGCTCGGCGTATCATCTGCCGCCCTTCCGCGCGGCGGAGGTGGGTGTGCAGATCAACCCGCGCGGGTTGCTCTACTGCCTGCCGTGCGTGGCGGGGTTCGTGGGGGCGGACCTGATCGCCGGGGTGTACGCCACCGGTCTAGCGCGGAGCGACGAGGTGCGCATGCTCATCGACATCGGGACCAATGGGGAGATCGTCATCGGCAACAAGGACTTCCTTGTCTGCGCCAGTGCCTCAGCCGGCCCGGCCTTCGAGGGGGGGGAGTGCCGCAGCGGCGTGCGCGCGACGCGCGGTGCGATCGACCACCTCCGACTGGCCGACGCCAGCAGGGTCTTGAACTACTCCACGATCGGCTCGGCTCGGCCGGTGGGGATTTGCGGCACCGGCTACGTGGACCTGGTCGCGGACATGCTGCGGGTGGGCCTGATCGACAGGACGGGGCGCCTCAACGGTGACGCCGCGGGCGGAAAGCTCCGCGCCGGCGCGCACGGCGAGTTGGAATGGGTGGTCGTGCCGGCGACATTGACGGAGACGAACACGGACATCGTCATCACCCAGGGCGACATCCATAACCTCTTACGGGCCAAGGGAGCGATCTACGCGGCGGCGACGGTGCTTCTGAACGCCCTGAGCATGACCTTCGAGGACGTGGTGGAGATCATGGTCGCCGGGGCGTTCGGCAACTTCATGAACCTGGGCAACGCCGTGTTCATCGGGCTGCTGCCGGACGTCCCCCGGGACCGTCTGCGATTCGTCGGCAACAGCTCCATCGCCGGGGCGAAGCTGGCGGCCCTGTGCACCGAGTGCTACGAGGAGATGTTCGACATCGCCTCCCGAACGACGTACTTCGAGCTGAGCACCGATCCGACGTTCATGGATCAGTTCGTGTCGGCGTGCTTCTTCCCGCACACGAACATCGAGCTGTTCCCTCGCGTGTCCGCCGAGATGGCTTCCGGCCGGGCGGTCTAGCAGGAAAAAGGTCCCCAATGGGCGCGATCCTGGCATTCAGCGGAAAGGGCGGCTCCGGCAAGAGCAACCTGGCCGCCCTCGTCCTGCGGCAGCTGATCCGCGCCGCCGTCAAACCCGTCCTGGCCGTGGACGCCGACCCCAACGCCACGCTCGGCCTGATGCTGGGCGTACCGGTAGAGAGCACCATCGCCGATCTCCGCGACCGAATGGGCGAGGCCGCCACTAAGGTGAGCGAGATCCCCAAGGAACGGCTGATGGACCAGTGGCTGGCGGAGATCCTCAGCGAGGAGAAGGGCTTCGACCTGCTGACGATGGGCCGGCCCGAAGGTCCCAAGTGCTACTGCTACGTCAACAGCCTGCTGCGGCGGTACCTCAAGGAGCTTCGCGGGTCCTACGCGGTCGTGGTGGTGGACTGCGAGGCCGGGATGGAGTACCTGTCGCGCCTGACCGTGGACGACATCGACACATTGGTCCTGGTGGCCGAGGCGACCTCGGTCGGGCTGACCAGCGCCCGCCGCATCGCGCAACTGGCCGACGCCTTGCCGGTCCGGGTGAAGCGCCGCGTGCTGGCGGTGAACAAGGTCGGCCAGCCAGGCCCGGCGGAGACCGCACTGGACGACCGGCAGGTCCCGGGCGCCGCCGCGGTGGTTCGCGTGCCATTCGACGAGGACCTGTATCGCCGCTGCGCCGGGGGAGAGCCGCTGGACGACCAGGCCGGGGAGGCGGCCCGGCCGGCCATCGAGTCGCTGACTCGTCTGTGCTTGCCCCAACTGTGCCAAGACCAGCCGACGCACCGGTAAGAGGAGACGCCATGCCCTCTAGCGTTCCAGAGACCTCCGAAAAGTGGACCAGCTCGATCAACACCGTGGTCCTGGGGGCCACGGCCGAACAAGGCGGCACGCGGACCAGCACCGTCACCATCGGCGGGGCCGGGACGCTGCCGTTCCTGAGCTTCGAGGGCTCGGTGGGCCGG
>JALHTV010000289.1 GCA_022866005.1 Phycisphaerae bacterium | reverse complement strand
CTGACCAGAAGTTGCACAATCTAATCGAACAACTGCATGCCGCCGTCCGCGCGGTAAAGGGTGACGACAAGCTGGCCGACTTCGTGCGCGACAAGCTTGCCCACGTCCAGGCGTTCCTGGCGGATCCGAAGGCCGCCTCGCCAGAGCTATTCGCCAGCATAGCGAAAGGACCCGGCGGTGGAATCGGGAAGGCGGAGGTCTGGGGTGGCAAGGATGTCCCTAAGGCCGTCCGTGCCCAGGCCGCGGAGCTGACGGAGGCCGTGGGCAAATACGACATCCTCGCCGAGCGCTTGGGGGAGTTGGACGAGCAGGCGGCCGGGGCGCTGGCGACGCTGACGCGCCTGGCGCTGCGGGCCGAGGCGCTCTACGCCGCCGCCAAGCGCGCCCGCGGCGTGCTGGACTTCGAGGACCTGCTGGTCCACGCCGACCGCCTGCTGGGGGCCAATGCCGACCTGTGCCGCTCGCTGAGCGACGGCATCGGCCAGATGCTGATCGATGAGTGCCAGGACACCAACGCCTTCCAGGTCCGCCTGCTGGAGCGGCTGGTCCGCGGCGGCGACCGCGAGCTGGGCGAGGGCCGGCTGTTCCTGGTCGGCGACGCCAAGCAGAGCATCTACCGCTTCCGCGGCGCGCAGGTGGAGGTCTTTGAGGACTGGTGCCGCCGGCTGGGCCCGCGACATCAGGAGATGCTGGACGAATCCTTCCGCACGCACGACGCGGCGGCGGCGTTTGTCAACCGCCTGTTCGCGGACATGATGCCGGACTACGCCCCCATCCGCGCCCACCGCCACCAGTGCCCGCCGGGTGAGTGCGTGGAGATTCTCCTGGCCGACGGCACCGAGGGGCAGCCTATTGTCCGCGCCGAGCAAGCCGTCGCCGCCCAGGCGGCCGTGGTGGCTGAGCGGATCGAGCGGATGCTGCGCGACGGTGAGCGGCGGGTGTGGGACGAGGGCACCAAGACCTGGCGGGCGGTACGGCCCGGCGACATCGCGGTCCTGTTCGCCCGCATGACGGCCAGCCTGGAATACGAGCGGGCGCTCGCCGAGCGAGGCGTTCCCCACTACGTCATCGCCGGCAGCGGATTCTTCCGGCAGCAGGAGGTCTTCGACGTGCTGGTCGCCCTGCGGGCGATCGACGATCCCTTCGACGACGTGGCGCTGATGGGTGTGCTTCGCAGCAGCCTGTTCGGCCTGGACGACAACGCCCTCCTGCGGATCGCCCGCTGGGCCAAGCCGCCCTACTGGGCCGCCCTGAGCGCCGGCCACGTGCCGGCGGGCCTGGGGGCCGCGATGGAGCAGGCGCTGGGACTGGCCGCCGAGACGATCGGCCGGCTGCACCGCGACAAGGACGCCCTCGGCATCGACCGGCTGATCGAGGAGGTGCTGTCGGCCAGCGCCTACGAGGCGACGCTGCTGGTCCAAGCCCAGGGCCGGCGGATGGTGGGCAACGTGCGGATGCTGCTGGACCAGGCCCGCGCCGCCGCAGCGGAGGGGCTGGCGCTGGCGGACTTCGTCCAGCGGATGGACGAGTTGATCCTGAGCGAGTCGCGCTACGAGCAGGCCCCGGTGGCTGCCGAGGCCGAGAACGTCGTGCGCCTCATGACCATTCACAAGGCCAAGGGGCTGGAGTTCCCCGTGGTGTTCGTGCCGGACCTGAACTTCGGCCGGGGGGGCGAGACGTCGGCAATCCTGTGCCGCAGCGATTGGGGGCTGGTCTACAAGCTCCCAGTCGACCAGGCCCAGGGCGAGGAGGACGAGGACCAGAGCCGCGAGCGGGAGAAGGTGCCTTTGTCGTTCCGCCTGGCCGCGGCGGCCGAAGACCGCGACCAGGACCGCGAGGACGTCCGCAAGCTCTACGTCGCCGTCACGCGGGCCCAAGACCACCTGGTGCTGGTCGGGGCGAATTGGCGCAACAAAGGCGGCGCGTTTGAGAAGAAAGGCTCGTTCCTCCGGCGCATCGATGAGGCCCTGGACATCCGCGGGGCCTTGGAGGCAGGCCGCTCGAGCATTGCCTATGGCGACGGACGGTTCCAGGCGGCCGTTGGGCTTGTGGCGGCCTCCACTAGGCCGAGCCAGGTAGGCGCGCGGTCGGCCGGTCAGAAGATACTGTTCACAGCCAGCCGCATCGAAGACGCCGCCAGGCAGATCATCGCCGCCGCTCCAACGGGCGTGGCGGCCCCACCGCTGCTGGGGGCGCTGCCGACGGAGGCAGCGCAGGTGGAGGTCGCCGTG
>JALHTV010000288.1 GCA_022866005.1 Phycisphaerae bacterium | reverse complement strand
CGCAAAGCCACCGCCCGTCATCGTCGTCACCGAACCGCTCAATGACCGCACGCTGAAGTACCTCGCCGAGCACGGGGAGCTCCGCCGCGTGGCCATCGAGGACCTGCCCAAGCACATCGCCCAGGCCGAGACGCACTTCCGCAAGGTCCTGGAGCTGGACCACAAGTACCCCAGCGCTCACCTGAAGCTGGCCGAGGCCCTGATCCGTGGCGGGCAGGTCCAGGAAGGGGCCAAGCAGTTGATCCTGGAGCTGCGGCGTGCGGGCGAGGATTGCCAGACGCTCAAGGAAGTCGGCAAGCTGCTGCTGGAGGCCCACCGGTGCCGCCAGGCCAACCTGGTGCTTCGCCGCGTGGTGCGGCTCGATCCGGACGACCCCCAGTCGCAGCACAATCTGGCCGTCAGCTACTTCATGCTGCATCGACTCGACGAAGGCATTCGCTGGTGTCGCCGAGCGCTGAAGCTCAAGCCCAATTACCCGCTGGCGCTGTACAACCTCGCCCTGGCCCACATGCACCTGGGGCAGACGGCTCGGGCGCGCCGCTACGCCGCGCGGGCCATGACCGCCGCCCCGGGGGATGAGAAGATCCGCCGCCTCAGCAGTCGGCTGGGGGTGGAGGGCTTCTGGTCGCGCCTGCGGGGCCGGCGGAGCGCACCGCCCCGCGAGGCTCGCCGTTGACGAGCAACCCAGCGGCGGATCCGCCCGGAGGACGCCCGTGACCGCCACCGCAAAGCCACCGCCCGTCATCGTCGTCACCGAACCGCTCAATGACCGCACGCTGAAGTACCTCGCCGAGCACGGGGAGCTCCGCCGCGTGGCCATCGAGGACCTGCCCAAGCACATCGCCCAGGCCGATGCCCTGATCGTGCGGACCTACACGCAGGTCGACGAGGCGCTGCTGGCCCAGGGCCGCCGGCTGAAAGTGGTCGGCAGGGCGGGGGTGGCGTTGGAGAACGTCGATCTGGCCGCCTGCCGCCGGCGCGGCGTCCAGGTCGTCCACACCCCGGCCGCCAACACGCTGGCGGTGGTGGACTACACCGTCGGCATGATTATCCAGATGAACCGCCGCTTCTGGCCGATGACGGGACCGGTCCCCGAGGCGGAGTTCCACCAGGTGCGCAAGCAGACCTTCGGGCGGTTCCTGGCCGGTGTGACGTTGGGGATCATCGGCTGCGGGCGGATCGGCTCGCGCGTCGGCCGGGCGGCCGTGGGACTGGGAATGACCGTGCTCTACAACGACATCATCCCCATCGAGCTGGACTACCCGGCCGAGGCGGTGGACAAGCCCACCCTCTATGCCCGCAGCGACGTCGTGACCATCCACGTGCCCCTGACCCGCCTGACGCGGAAGCTGATCTGCGCCGAGACGCTGCGGCAGTTCAAACGGGGCGCGCAGTTCATCAATGCCGCTCGCGGCCCGTGCGTGGACTACGACGATCTGGCGGCCGCCATTCGCGCGGGGCACATCGCCGCCGCAGCCATCGACTGCCACGACCCCGAACCGCCCCCGGCGGACTACCCGCTGTTCGGCCTGGACAACGTCATCCTGACCCCGCACACCGCGGCGCGGGTGCCTGCGGCGGTGGAGGCCATGTGCGAGGTGGTCTACGACGTTGTGGCCGTGCTAGAGGGTCGTGCCCCCGCCTACCCAGCCAAGGACGAAGAGGAACCCTAGGGCCGCCCGTGACGCATCTCCTTGTCCGCGGCGGGGTCAGGCGGTAAACTGCCAACCCTTTAGGCCTCCAGGCGCGGTCCGGTCTTGCGGCGAGGTGACGATGTCGGGTCGATTCGGTCTTGCATGTCTGCTGGCCCTGGTCCTCGCGGCAACCGGCTGCGCCTTGCCCGCCGTCCCCCCGCCTGCCAGTCCCCAGGAATACCGCGACATGCAGGCCAAGTGGCGGATGAGCTACCCGCATCGGACCATCCTGCTGTACAACCTGCAGCGCGTCCTGGACGTCGACCTGAACCCCCGCGCGCGAATCGATTCTATGAAGGTCCTGGCCGAGCTGAGCGGCCAGGATGACCTGGTCCTGGAGGAACTGGGCAAAGTGCTGGCCGACGGTCGCACCCCGCAGAACCTGCGCGACGAGGTGTTGACCTTTCTGCTCCGCAAGGACTATCCGGAGCTGGCTCCCTACGTCGTGAAGGTGCTGCCGCCGGTTCGGGGCTCGGAGCGGATGCGGAGCGCGCTGCTGGAGTGGCTGGTGCGCCATCCCACCGCCGCGGCGCTGTCGGAGGTGGTCAAGGCCTGGGCGGACGTGGGGCCGTCCAGCCCCACCACGGAGTCCGACTTCCGCCTGGTGGTCGAGCGCCTGACGGGCAGGTCCTGGTACGATGCGCTGCTGGAGGCGCTGAACGCCCCGGGCTTCACCGCCCGCGGCTCGGCCATCGAGGTCCTCTGTCAGCGGGCTGTGGCGGCGACGCTGAAACGCGACCTCATGAACCTGCCCGCCCGCACGGAGGCGGTCATCGTCCTCCAGGCGTTCGTCCGTCGCTTCGATGCCGTCCCCGCCAAGGCGCAGGAGCTGCTGTCGATGGCCCACATCCACCGGATGCGCTCAGGCTTGCTCGCCTCGGCTGCGGAGCTCAGTGTCAACTGGCGGCGCTTTGACGGGTATCGTTTCAACATCCGCGACTTCTACCTCCTCAGCCGCCTGGCCGCGGATCCCAGGTATTCCTCCATGACGCGCGCGGAGCTGGTGTCCGACCTGACGAGGACGCTGCCGAGGCGGCGGCACGTCCGGTGGCACACGCTGGGCGAGAAGGACGAGGACT
>JALHTV010000287.1 GCA_022866005.1 Phycisphaerae bacterium | reverse complement strand
GCCGGGGCGTACTTCGTCACGCGCGAGAGCTACTTCACGACCCTCTTTGTCTCCATGGCCGTGTCGCTTGCCGCCGTGGCGCTGGCCGTGTGGCGCTTCGGCCGAAGCCTTGCAGCCGCGGCGTTCCTGGTGGTCGTGCTGGGGTCGGCCAAGGCCTTCGTGGACTACACCACCTCCGGGCTGGAGAACCCCCTGACCTCCCTGCTGACGGTGGTGTTTCTCTGGTTCTACCTGGATCAGACCTGGACGCCGCGGCGGCTGTTCTGTCTTTCGCTGGTCGCTGCCCTGGCCGGGTTGAACCGGCTGGACCTGCTGGTGATCTTCTTCCCGCCGCTGGTGTACGCGGCCTACAAGACCGGTTGGCGACGGTCCCTCATGCCCCTGGCCGCGGGGCTGGCACCGGTCGTGGCCTGGGAGCTGTTCGCGCTGCTGTACTATGGCTTCCCCGTGCCCAACACGGCCTATGCCAAGCTGAACACGGGCATAGGGGCTATGGAGCTGGCCGGGCAGGGATTGGCGTACTATCTGGAGAGCGCCACCCGTGATCCGCTGACGCTGACGGTCATCGGTGTGGCCCTGGCGGCCGCCCTGGCCAGCCGAAAGGGCGCAGCCGTGGCGATGGCCGAGGGGGTGGTGCTGTACCTGCTGGGCGTCGTCAGGGTCGGCGGGGACTTCATGTCGGGGCGGTTCTTCTCGTCGCTGGTGCTGCTGGCAGCGGTGCTGATCGTGACTTACCTGGCCGCCCCGCGAGCGGGGTGGGTGGTGCTGGCCGGCGTGGCGGCGGTTCTGGGCCTGGCCGGCTCGGCCCCGCCGGTGGTCAGCGGGGCCAGTTGCGGCACGGAGTTTCAGATGGTCGACGCCTACATCGGCGACAACGGGATCGCCGACGAGCGGCGGTTCTATTATCGCGATACGGGCCTGCTCCGCGCGTTTGAAGGCCGGCCCATGCCCGCCCACAAATGGGCCCGCGAGGGGCGCGAGCGGCGGCTCTCGGCCCCGACGATCAAGGCCATGGGGAGCATCGGCTTCGAGGGGTACTTTGCCGGGCCCAAGCAGGTCACCATCGACCTGTGCGCCCTGGCCGATCCGCTGCTGGCGCGCCTGCCGCCCGACGCGGCCTGCGGCGGCTGGCGCGTGGGCCACTACGGGCGCAGCCTGCCGCCGGGGTATCGCCAGTCCGTCCGAACAGGCCAGAACCAAATCGCCGACAAGGACCTGGCAGAGTATTACGACCGGCTGTGCCTGGTCACTCGCGGGAGGCTGCTGGACCCCGGCAGGCTCCTGGAGATCGTGCGCTTCAACCTGGGGATGAATGGCCATCTCCTGGCGTCCTATACGCACCAGAAACCGATCCGCGCCACGCCGGAGGAGATCAACCGCAGCGCCGCGCAGGGCGGCCTGGCGTTTGGCCCGGCGGGGGTGGAGATCGTGCTGGGCACCCTGCGCTACGACGCCGCCGTGGAGGTGCGGCTGGACTATGGTTCGTACTCCTTCATCCCGTGCCGCGGAGGGCGGGGATTCCATAGCCTGGGTCTTTGGACCTTTCCGCAGGACCACACCCGGGCCACCTGGCGCATCAACATCCCCTGGCCCCAGGTCCAGCGCGGTTACGACTCCCTCCTGATCGTCCCCATCCTGGAAGAGACCCCGCACCGGATCGACTCGGTGAGGCTCCTGAACGACATCGCTCGCGAGCGCGCCGCAGCCGGCGCGGCGTCATCCCCGGCGGCGGGCAGTTGACTGTCCCGGCCGGGCTGGGGAGAATGCCTCTCGGTGTCTCTGGAGCCTGCTCGACGGCCGGGCGGGCACCGTTGGTCTACCCGCGTCGTAAGAAGCCGGAGAGGGTCTGGTCATGGTCAAAGTCAAGCTGCTGCTGACCGGTTCTGCCGTCCTGATGCTTGTGATCGTTGCCGCCGCGCAGTCCGAGATGCCAACCAGTCGCGAGGCCGGACTGGCGACGCTGGACTTCCGCCAGGTGGTCGCCGACGCCAAGGACAAGGTCTTCCCCGCCGTGGTGTTCATCAAGTGCCTCAAGGAGAGTTACGAATCCGGCAAGACGGTCACCGAGGAGGTCGTCGGCAGCGGGGTGATCATCACCGACGACGGCCAGGTGCTGACCAACTGGCACGTGGTGGACAAGGTCGTGGAGATCCGCTGCCTGCTGTACGACGGGCGGGCGATGGACGCCCAGGTGGTCGGCTCCGACAAGGACAGCGACCTGGCGTTGCTTCAGATCAAGGCGCCGCCTGGCTCGCCGCCGCTGCCGCATGCGGAACTGGGCGACTCGGCGAAGCTCAAGGAAGGCGACTTCGTGATGGCCATGGGCGCCCCCTGGGGGCTGAACCGCTCGGTGTCCATCGGCATCGTCTCCTGCACGCGGCGCTTCCTGCCCGGTTACAGTCAGTACAGCCTGTGGCTCCAGACCGACGCAGCCATCAGCCCCGGCAACTCCGGCGGCCCGCTGGTGAACACCGACGGCCAGGGGGTGGGCATTAACGCCCTGGCCGTGATGATCGGCGGGGACATGGGCTTTGCCATTCCCTCCGAGACCATCGCGGTGATCGTGCCCCAACTGCGCGACGGCGGCAAGGTGCAGTGGAGCTGGACGGGCCTGCAACTCCAGCCGCTGAAGGACTTCAACAAGAACATCTACTTCGATGCCACCGAGGGCGTCATCGTGGCCGAGACCGACCCCGAGAGTCCGGCCCGCCGAGCAGGCGTCCAGCCGACCGATCGGATTGTCCGCGTCAATGGCCAACCCCTCACGGCTGAGCGCGAGGAGGACCTCCCGGCCGTGCGGCGGTGGCTGGGTCTGCTGGCCAAGCACGCCCCGGCCCGCTTGGAGATCGTCCGCGGCGACCAGACCCTCACACTGGAGATCACCCCGCGCGAGAAGGGCAAGGTCGAGGGGGAGGAACTCGACTGCCCCCGGTGGAACCTGACGCTCAAGGCCATCAACCAGTTCGACAACCCCGACCTGTACTTCCATCGCAAGGAGGGGGTGTTCGTCTTCGGCGTCAAGTACCCCGGCAACGCCTCCAACGCCGGATTGGGCGCCCAGGACATCGTCGTGCAGATCGACGGCAAGGAGGTGGTCACGCTGGACGACGCCAAGGCTATCTACAACGAGGCCCTCGCCAACGTGGCCACCAAGCACCGGGTGGTGTTCTCCATCCTCCGCAACGGCCTTGTGCGGCAACTGGTGCTGGACTTCTCGCGGGACTACGAGAAGGAATGACCCCTCCAAGGAGCGAACCATGACCAAGCGGGTATTCTGGGCCGCGGCGGCTCGCGTGGCGTTGGGCGCGGCGGCGGGTTGCGTGGGACCCCAGGGCTCGGCGGCGACGGCCTCGGGCAAGGCGGAGATCGCCGCGGCGCTGGCCCCGTCGCTGGTGCGGGTGGAGTACACCGTGCAGTTCGACAAGGGCGAGCCGCCGCGGGCCGCCGGCTGGGCGCAGCGCTGCCCCAGTTGCGGGCGCTACCACGGCATCCCCGTGGAGAGTCTGGTCTCCCAGGAGCGGCCGCTGGAACTGCCGGGCCTGGTGATCTCACCGACGCTGGTGCTCTGTCCTGACGTCCTCATGCACCCGCGGTTCATCAAGGGCATCGCCGTGCGCTGCGGTGATCAGCTCGTCCAGGCCACGCCCTCGGCCTACGCCCGAGGCCAGGTGGCCGTGTTCCTCAAGCTGGCGGAGCCCCTGCGCCACGTCACGCCGCTGGCCTGCGACGCCAACGCCCAACCGCCCTACCTGGCCGTGACGTGCCAGTTGGCCAACGGCGAGTGGATTACCTCTATTGACACAATCGGTGCTCCGGCCGCGGTGACGGAGACCCAGCGCCGCTTCCGCCCTGTGCCATCGTATTGCCTCATCGTGGATGAGCGGGGCACGCCGGTGGGCGTGTCGATGTCCGATGAGCTGCCGGTCGACGATTCGTGGAAGGGCTCCCCGCTGGCCTGGCCGAAGGTCTCCGCCGAGGAGCTCAAGGGGATGCTCGCGGACACCGAGAAGCGGGCCGATGCGTCGCTGCTCCGCGTGGCGCTGAGTTTCCGCAGCCCCAAGAAATCGGCTGGGCGGATGATGATGTCCCGGTACCGCGGTGACGAAGAGGAGGCCACCGAACGCAACGTGGTCGGCGTGCTGGTTGATGACACCACCGTGCTGGTCCTGGCCGACCTCAAGGCCGGCGTCACGGCCCGGCTGGAGCGGATCGTGGTCCATCCCAAAGAGGGTATACCGATCCCCGCGGCCTTTGTGGGCACGCTGAGCGATTACGGCGCGTTGGTTGCCAAGCTCCCCCAGCCGCTGGCCGGTGCGGTGAAGCTCTCGGGGGCGAGTGCGTTCGCCCTGCGCAACACGCTGTTGCTGGGTGCGGACGTCAAGCTTCAGGGGGAGCGGCGCGTGGCCTACTACAGTCCCGCGCGGGTCCAGGGCTTTGACCTCGGCTGGCGGCGGCAGGTGTATCCCGAGGTCGCCGGCGGAGACGAGAACCTGTTCCTGTTCACGCCGGAGGGTCAGCTTGCGGCCTTTCCGGTGAGCCGGCGCGAGAAAGTGTCGCAGGAACAGTGGCAGAGCGGCGGGCCGGCCCTGACGGCTGGAACCTACCTCGCCGCCGTCTTGACCAAGGCCCAGAAGCAGGTCGACGTCAGCAACGTGCCGCTGTCGGAGGAGGAAGAGAACCGCCTGGCCTGGATCGGCGTGGAGCTTCAGGCCCTGGACAAGGAACTGGCCCGCGTCAACAACGTCTCCGACCTGACGCGCGACGGCGAGATCGGCGCGCTGGTGTCTTACGTCTACGAGAACTCTCCCGCGGCCGCGGCAGGCGTCAAGGCGGGCGATATCCTGCTGCGCCTCCACGTGGAGGGCGAGCCCAGGCCGCTGGAGGTAAAGGTCGAGGAGTATGGCTTCGGGCGGATGGGAGCGTTCCCGTGGGAGCAACTGGATGAGGTGCCCGAGCAGTATCTCAACGAGATTCCCACACCCTGGCCGCCGGCGGAGAACAACCTCAACCGCCAGCTCACCGAGATCGGCTTCGGCAAGAAGTTCTCCGCCGAGTTCTTCACCCAGGGCGAGCTGGCCACGAAAAACTTCCAGGTCGTCCAGAGCCCGCCGCACTATAACTCCGCTCCCAAGTTCAAGTCCGAGGACCTGGGCCTGACCGTGCGCGACCTGACGTACGAGGTCCAGCGCTACTTCCAGCGCCGGGCGGAGGAGGGCGGCGTGATCGTGTCCAAGGTCGAGCCGGGCAGCAAGGCGGCCGTCAGCGGCATCAAGCCCTACGAGATCGTCACGCATGTCAACGACAAGAAAGTGGGCGGCGTGGCTGACTTCCAGAAGCTCACCGCCGGCCAAAGCGAGCTGCGCCTGAAGATCAAGCGCATGACCAAGGGGCGCGTGGTCAAGATCAAGATGACCGCCGCCACCAAGCCCGCCGCAACCGCCCAGGCCACGACGAGCGAACCGGCAGCCAGCGAGCCGACCTCCGCACCAGCCGCTGAGTCGCCAACCACCGCCCCGGCCCCACCGCCTGGGGCCCCGGCCGAAGCCTGGTAGGCGACATGCACTCGAACAGGATTAGGCCGTGGGCGCGCGACGGGCCCCCGGCCTCGCCGCGCTGCTATCGCTGCACGATGGCCAGTCTCTCCACCGGCCGAGCGATAGGGAATCAAGCCTTCCTGCCGACAACGCAGATTCGCCGGGAGGAGCGGCGGTAGGGTTGACCGTCCAGACCGCCGTAGATGCCCTGGACCACCAGGCCCGCCCGGGCCAGCAGCCGACGGAATTGACCGGGTGTGTAGAAGCGCATGATTGACCGGCAGCGCCGCCTTCGGCCGCGGCGGGTGAACGTCCAGGTCGTCTCGCAGCGCTGGTTTCGCCACTGGGTCGTCTGGTGAACCTTGCCCTCCATCGCCCTGGGACGGAAGTGCCGCAGGATGCGCTCACGGTTGGGCTGGTCGATGAGCACCCGCCCGCCCGGGCGCAGGGCCGCAGCAAAGCGACGCAGGACCTGGAGGTTCTCCTGGTCGCTGAAGTAGCCGAAGCTGCCGAAGAAGTTGATGACCGCGTGAAACTGATCGTGGAAGTCCAGCTGCCGCATGTCGCACTGGAGGAACTCCCCGGCCAGGTGAGCCTTGCGGAATCTGCGTCTGGCGCGGGTGAGGAAGCTGGCCACGCGGTCCACGCCCGTGACCTTGCAGCCGGCCTTGGCCAGGTGGAAGGCGATCCGCCCCGCCCCGCAGGGGCAGTCCAGCACGTGCTTCCCCTTGCGCAGGCGCAGCAACCGCTTGAGGGCCACCGCCTCGTCGCGCCCGGTGTCATCGGGCCGCAGCCACAGGGTGGACTCGAAGGCCACGAACCATTCTCGTCGCCTGGATGAAGTCCTTGCCATGGGTTGGCCCTTGTCACATGGGGCTGCGGGGGACGTGGGGGGGGTCGGCCAGCGGTCTGTCCATCTCGAAGTACTCCAGCCTCTGGCCGTCTTCCATCGTGGCGGACTTGGCCTCCCGCAGGCGGTAGCCCAGGGCCTCGTAGAACGCCCTCGCCACGAGAGAGGCATTCAGAAACACGCTCGTGTGCCCGCGGCCTCTGGCCTGCTGTTCCAGGTGGGCCATGATTCGCTTGCCCAGTCCCTGTCCTTGCAGGTCCGGCCGGACGTACACCCGCGTGATCTTGCCTTTGGCGGTCAGCGTGCCTGTAGCCACGATCGCCCCGTTGCGCTCCAGCACCACGGCGTAGCCGCCTGCTGCGTCGTCCAGGATTTCCTTCCCGCTGTGGTGTCGCTTGAAGTGGCGGATCGCGCTGGGGGCATAGACGCCGGCGAACGACACGTCGATCGTCTGGGTGACTAGGCCCCGGACGGGTTGGAGGTCGGCGACCTGGAACGCCCGGAGCGTCATGGGCTGTTGGATAGTCATTGTATTCTCACTCCGGCCGGCGGGCGATGGCGATCATCCGTCGGCTGTGGCGGGTGAGTCTGCTCAGCGGTGGGTAGCCTAACAGACGAATGTCGCGGAATCCCGCCGCCGCAAGCACGCCCCGCATCTGACACGCCGTGTACAGGGAGTGCGAGAACCTGTGCGTCTCGCGCCGCCGGCCTTTGGAGAACGTCCACGTGTTGAAGACGCGGCCCTGTCGGCCCCGTCGCGAGCGACGGACGATCCGCACGCCGCTGACTGTCTCGTCGCCCGTAGGGTGCCAGTGGGTCTGCACCCAGGACTTGTTTGTCATCTCGATCAGGAACTTGCCGCCCGGCCGAAGCGCGCGGAAGGCGGCCTGGGCACAGGCGAGGTCCCCGGCCGCGTCGAAGTATCCGAAGCTGGTGAACCAGTTGACCACCGCGTGGAACTCCTTCTCGAACGGCAGCTCGCGCATGTCGCCCTGCACGAAGCGGACGGCCAGTCCGCGCCGGGCCGCCCGGCGGCGCGCGCGGCGGACGTAGGAGGCCATCAGGTCCACGCCCGTGACCTCCAGGCCCAGCCGCGCCAGTTCCCGCGCGATCCGGCCCAGGCCGCAGGGGCAGTCCAGCACGCGCTGCCCTTTGCGCAGGTGAAGCACCTTTTTGATCGAGGCCGCCTCGCGCGGGGCGCGCTTCTCGTGGGTCCGCCCGCCCAGCACGCGGCCGTACAGCCCGCCGAAAAAGTCATGGTACCATTCGCGGGGCCTGGTCTTATTCATGTCCGTCGCTCCTGCGGGCCTTCTCTGGCGGGGCGCCCGCGGGCCCATTCGTCCGCACCCGCTACCCGCAAAAAAGGCCAACGCCCAAACAAAAAGCCCGTTCACGTGAACGGGCTTGGTGCGTCCCTGGGTTTTCTATGCGCCTAGCGCGGCCCGTTCCTCGCGCGCGGCGCAGTCCTGGAGACCGGCAGGCCTACGGACATGCCCATGGCCGGGCGCCGCACAAACGCGATGGAAGGGCAACTCGTCATAACAGTATGTCTTGTACCGCCTGTCGGGCGTGGTGTCAAGCCCCAAGCAGGCATGACCGTGCCTGGCCGCTCAGGCCGTCGCCCGTTGGGGGGAACGGGAGGACGCCAGGGCCGTGGTGATCACGGTCTTGACGACCAGGGCCGAGCCGATCACGGCCGCGAAGAACCCCGCGATCGTGCAGAACGGCCAGGGCACGAACCTCGGCACACCGAACTTGTATCCGGCCTCGGCCGCGAGCAAGTTCCACCCCCCGGCCACCACCAGCGGGAGAACCGAGGCAAACGAGATCGCCGGCAGACACGTGGAAAGCGATACCCCCAGGGCCGTCCGCAGCCGCTGGCCGGAAGGCAGCGCGGCGAGCTTGCGCCGGAACACCAGCCCCCAGACCGCCGCCAGGGCGAATCCCAGCACGTTCGTGCCCATGCTGGCCGAGAAAGCCGCGCACTCAGCCAGGTAGATTCCCCCCAGCGCCGCCAGCCACGCTGCCAAGCCCCGCCGGCCCTTTCCCGCGGCCAGCCGCCGCGCCAAGGGCACACCAAAACCCAGCACGAGACTTGCGTTGGTGATCCCCAGGGCAAGAGTTACTGCTGTCATCTTGCGATACTACGTCTGCCGCGACGGGGGGGTGCTGTCAATTCGACCCGCGGACCGGCTCGGGCTGCTCGCGCTCGGCCACGAAGCGGCGAATCCGGCGGCACCGGCCGCACCAACGCAGCTTGCGGCACCGCTGGGCCTTCTTGGAAACGCGCCACAGGCGGCGGACGTGGAAGGTCTCCCCGCACGCCCCGCAGCGAAGCCGCCAGATCGCCCCCGGCGCCCTGGCCGCGTGCCACTGATTTCTAGGCCCCGCGTGTTCTGGCAGCTCGGGCCCCTTGCGCTCCAGGGCGAAGCAACTGAGCCAGTGACACTGGCTGCACCACAGCGCCTTGTAGCTCGTCCCGCGCGCCCAGAGGCGCGTCCAGCCCAGGTCGGCCGCGTCGAACGTCAGCCCGCACCGCAGGCACCTCACCTGCCACCCGGGGGCATAGCCCTTCACGCGTTACCCCTCATCTCCCGCAGATGACGCACCGCGGCCGCGTGATGCTTGTACGTGTCGGCCTCGAACTCCAGGACCGCCTGGCAGGGGAATTCGTCGCATACGGAGCAGTTGTCCATCTTCTTGCGCGAGATGCAGCAGAGGCGAATCGCGCAGTCCCCGCACCACACGTGGTCGCTTGTGGCGTGGCAGCCGTCGCATTCCTTGGGCCTGAGCTTGCAGGCGTTGCAGTCCAGCCCGCACGGGGCGAGTTTCATCATGTCCATCGCGCACCTCAGCCCGCAATCATACGCTCCCCCCCGGGCGCTAGGGAAGTCACCCCCCCTGCCCCCCAAGACGCCTCGCGTGGCGGATGTATTCATCACAGCTTGGTATCCGGGGGGGATGAGGGTTGTGGTGATCCCTGATGTGGCACAGGATGTGGCACAGGTTTTCGAACCTGTGCAAGCCAGACCCGGCCCGACGCTTGGAAGAAGGCGCACAGCTTGAAAAGCTGTGCCACCATCGAAACCCACATCGGCGGGCAAGGCGTTGCTATTACCCGGAGTTGCGATACACTGTTAGGTCTGCGGGGCGTAGCTCAGCTTGGATAGAGCGCTTGGTTCGGGACCAAGAGGCCGCTGGTTCAAATCCAGTCGCCCCGACTGTAACGTGAGGGACCGGCCCGAAGGCCCGGTCCCTCACGTTAGGGCCGAAGGCCCCTTTGAACCAGCGACAGTGGACACGAGCGTAGCGAGCGGACACAGGCCGCGTGGTTCACGCCGAAGGCGCCGCAAGCGGGCGTAGCCCGCGCTGCGAAATCCAGTCGCCCCGATTGACGCAGGGGGGATCCCCAGGGGAGGGATTGGGGTCAGAAATGAGAACGCTTGTTCTCGACAAGTCGGCATTAGTGGGGACACCTCCGGGCTTTCTCGCCAGGCAAGGATTCACTTTCCTGCTGACCCTTAACCTTTTTCACGAGATCGTGTCGGAGAGGATCGATAAACGGAAGAAGATATCCAAGCTTGAGCAGGAGAAACTTGACCAAAGGGTCCGCTCGATCCTGCACAAGGCCATCCGAGAAGCCGGGAACGTTTGGCTGAATGAGACCGATGCCGTGGAGTTTGAGATAACTCGGGGGCGTTCTGCCAAAGATACCCCCAGGATCACTCTCCCCCCTGGGGTGATTGATGTGCTTCCTGGGGAAACACAGCAAGTCTGCATTGGTTTAGATGCCATATTTGGGGAACAGATTGCCGCGATTCATGCATCGGGGGGACAGACGGCTTTGGCGGGGCTGCGCCTCTTGGGAGAAGAAGCGTTCTTCCAAAGCATTCGGGCGCAGTCCTCGTCACCCCAAACTCAGGCCCAATTGGCGCGCGAGGCCAAGATAGGTTTTGCGGAAAGTGCAGAGCGCAGAGGCCTGAGTGTGTCCCCCCTTTTTTGCCCTGCGTCGGGTTGGTTGACCTTTGGAGTTAACTTGGTCCAATGGGCCTACTCGTGGTACAGGTTGTGGAAATGGGGGAAGGATCCCCCTGGGAAACCCGCCAACGTGTTTTGCGACGCTATCTACGTTGCCCACGTCTCCATCACCGACGGGATTCTGTCTTCGGATGAAGATCTTCTGAAATTGGCCTGGGCTTGCTGGCCTGAAAAGGAGGACGACATTTACGAATTCGACCAGCAGAGCCAGACCAGGCGAAGGTTTCACCCACGGTGGTCCCGGTGATCCAATGCAGGGGTACTGGTGCGCGGTGAAGTCACCTGCTACTCATCGCTCAGAAAAAGCCCGGCCGGATGCGTTGTAAGCCGAGTTCTGTCCCGCCGTTGCGGTGGGCTCCGCGGCGGCGGTGAAGGCCATTTGTCTGGACCCGCCGTTGCCGGCGGGCTCTCCGTACGGAAGCGGCCTACCCGCGACCATCAGCCTGAACCTGCCAGGGGTCCCCGTGTGGGGTGCCCCAGTCGCTGCTTGGCCTTGCACCCGATGGGGTTTGCCGTGCCGGTCGCCTCGCGGCGGCCGCGGTGCGCTCTTACCGCACCTTTTCACCCTTGCTCTCCTTGGCCGAAGCCTCAGAGGGCGGTGT
>JALHTV010000286.1 GCA_022866005.1 Phycisphaerae bacterium | reverse complement strand
CGCTGGACTGGGGCCGACACTTCCAGTCCGCCCCGTTCCGCCTGGGGATGGCGATGGTCGTCGTCGCGATGGCGGCGAACCTGTTCGGGGTGTTCACGGTCTTCGTGCCCCGCCGCCTGGCCGAGCTGGACGCCCGCGCCCGTGGCCAGGGGCACCTGGCCACGCTGGGCATGGGGCTGATGATGGCGATCCTCGCTACCCCATGCAGCTTCGCGGTGCTGGTGGCGGCCTTTGCCTGGGCGCAGCTCCAGCCGCTGTGGCTGGGGAGCCTGGCGATCGTGCTGGTGGGTGTAGGGATGGCCGCCCCGCACGCGCTGCTGACGGCGTTTCCGTCGCTGGTGAGGCGCCTCCCCCGGCCGGGGCGGTGGATGGAGCTGCTGCGCCAGGCGATGGGCTTCGTGCTGCTGGCCGTGGCCGTCTGGCTGATCGGCACCTGGAGCGAAGACACCCGCGTCACCCGGGCGGCCGGGTACGGCGTGGTGCTGGTGTTCTGCCTGTGGGTCTGGGGCACGCTGGTGCGTTACGACTGGCCTTCCTCGATCAAGGTCGCCGTGCGCGGGCTGGCGGTGGCGCTGGCGGTGGCGGCGGGGGGGTGGATGTTTGCCCCACCGCGCGGGGGGGCGGTGAAGTTCCAGCCCTTCGACGAGCAGCGGATCGAGCCGGCCACCCGCGGCGGGCAGATCGTGCTGGTGGACTTCACGGCCGCCTGGTGCCTGAGCTGCAAGATGGTGGACTATCTCATCTACGATCGGCCGGAGGTCGCCAGGGAGCTACAGTCCTGCGGCGTGCTGGCCATGCGGGGCGACGTGACGTCCTCGGAGGCCCAGGCCAACGGGCTGCTGTACGACCGACTCCGCGGTGCCCCGCCGCTGACGGTGATCTATCCGCCTTCCGGCCCGCCGATCCGCCTGGAGGGCGAGTTCAGCCGCCGGGACCTCTCCCGCGCCCTGGACGAAGCCGCCCTGCGCCCGCCGCCGAACTGACCCGGGGCGGATTGCCCGTCCATGCGCGTCCGCCAATCGGCAATTGGCCATCGTCAATCGGCAATTCTGAATCGTCAATCGTCAATGCCCCGCGCGGTGCGTACAATGTCTGCCGGCATCAGACTCCAGGGAGTTTTCGTGGCGACACTGACCGATTACATGGACGCAGCGACGTTGCAGCAGTTGCAGGACGCGTTCGTCGCGGTGGCGCGGGCGCCGATCTGCGTCTGCGGACCTGAGGGGCACCCGCTCACGAAGGACTCGCCCTCCTGCCCGGCCGCCGCTGTGGGCGGTGCGGTCGAGCACGCGCCCATCCGCATCGACGATCAGGAAGTGGGGCGGGTCACCTGGCCGGTGCAGCCTGCGCAGGCGGAGCCGTGCGGTGCGGACGCCGACTCCCTGCGCCGCTTCGGCGGGTTGCTCGCGGAGCTGATCGCCCGCCAGGCGAAGCGCAACGAGGCCCACGCCGCCCGCGTCCAGGAGCTCGCGGCCCTGTACCGCCTGACGGCCGAGTTCACCACCCAGCGGGACGTCCAGAAGGTGCTGAACCTGGTCGCCCGCACCGTCGTGGACGTGCTCAAGGCCAAGGCCTGCTCCATCCGCCTGCTGAGCGAGGACCGCACGGAGCTGGTCGTCAAGGCCGTGGTGAACCTGTCGACCGAGTACCTCAACAAGGGTCCGATCCTGGTGGCCAGCAGCGAGATCGACGGGGAGGTGATCCGCGAGCTGAAGACCGTCACCGTCGCGGATGAGCGGACCGACCCTCGCGTGCTCTACCCGGCCGAGGCGCGGCGCGAGGGCATCGTCAGCGCCCTGTGCGCCCCGATGGTCTACAAGGGCCGGGCCGAGGGCGTGCTGCGCGTCTACATGGGGGAGCGGCACGAGTTCGACTGGTACGAGGTGTCGCTGGTCCAGGCCATCGCCGCCGAGGCCGGAGCGGCCATCGTGAACGCCCGGCTGTACGGAGAGGCGGTCAACGCCGCCAACATCCGCCGGCAACTGCGCCTCGCGGCCGAGGTGCAGCGGCGGATGATCCCCGCGGCGGCGCCGGCGCTGAGCGGGTACCGCATCGCGGCGCTGTACGTGCCGTGCTTCGAGCTGGGCGGGGATTTCTACGACTTCATCTCGCTGCCGCAGAACAACCTGGGCCTGGCCGTGTGCGACGTGGTGGGCAAGGGCGTGCGGGCGTCGCTGCTGATGGCCTCCATCCGCGCCTCGTTGCGGGCGCACGCGGCGAACATCTACCAGATGTCGGAGGTCGTGGCCCGCGTCAACCGCGACCTGTGCAGCGACACGCTCGTGAGCGACTTCGCCACGCTGTTCTACGGCGTGATCGACGGACCGGCCAGGCGGCTGACCTTCGCCAACGCAGGCCACGTGCCGCCCATCCTCTTCCGCAGCGGCCAGGCCAGCCGCCTGGGCGACAGCGGGCCGGTGGTCGGCCTGGACCCCGCTGCGCGCTGGGCCCACCAGGTCGCTGCCCTCCAGACCGGTGACGTCCTGCTGGCCTACACCGACGGGCTGACCGAGGCGCTGAACTTCGCGGACGAGCCCTTCGGCCGGGCCCGCGTGGAACAGGCTGCCCTGGCCGCCATCGCCGAGGGACGCGACGCCGAGGGGATCGCGCGGATGGTCCTGTGGGCCATGCGGCGGTTCGCCGGCCTCCAAAGCCGCCTCGACGACCTGACCCTGATCGCCGTCCAGGTGCTCTGAGGCGCTAGCGGCGATCACCTGCGATCCGGCCGAACGATCAGGTCGTAGTCGGCCCAGTCGACTACGGTGCCCCTGATGAATCGGCCCGGCGGGCGGCGGGCGGTGAGGCGGCAAAGGCTGTCGATGTCCGGGGCCTGGCCGCAGTGCCGCCCGACGCATCGGCCGTCATCCAGGCCGTCCACCAGCACCTCGAGCTTCCGGCCGACCCTCCGCGCGTTGGCCGCGAAGGCGATTGCCTGCTGCGCGAGCATCAGCTCCCTGGCCCGGTCGGCCTTGACCGTATCGCTCACCTGGCCGTCCATCGCAGCGGCGGCCGTACCCGGTTCTGCGGAGAACTCAAAGACCCCCGCGGCCTCGAAGCGGAAGGCCTTGACGAACCCCAGGAGCTGGTCGAACTGGCGCTCCGTCTCACCGGGGAAACCCACGATGAAGGTGGTCCGCAGGACCATCCCGGGGATTCGCCGCCGAAGCTTCTGGAGTGTCGTTTCGATCGCCCGGCGGCTCGTGAGGCGGCCCATGCGGCAAAGGACGGGATCGGCAATGTGCTGGAGCGGCAGGTCCAGGTACTTCACCACGCGCGGGCAGTCGGCGATGGCCTCGATCAGGCGATCGTTCACGCCGCGGGGGTAGGCGTACATCAGCCGCACCCATCGCAGGCCGGGCAGGCGGTCCAGTTCGCGCAGCAGCCGGGCCAGGCTGTGCCCGCCTCCCAGGTCGCGCCCGTAGCTGGTGGTGTCCTGGCCGACGACGTTCAGCTCGATGGCGCCGTCGGCGACGAGCTCACGCGCCTCAGCGAGGACCGCCGCGGGAGCCTTCGAGCGGAACGGGCCGCGGATGGCGGGGATGGTGCAGAAGGTGCAGCGGCGCGAGCAGCCCTCGGAGATTCGCAGATAGGCCGTGTGGCGCGGGGTCAGTCGGAAGCGCCCCGCGTCGGAGGGCACCCCTCCTGCCGCTTGGGAGTAGGGCGTCAGGCGCGTGACCTTCCCGCGGCCGGTGACGGCGGCCAGGATCGCCGCCCGGTCGTTGACGCCCACGACTGCGTCGATCCCGCGGGCCTGGCGGAACAGGTCGCGCCCGTCGCGACTCGCCAGGCAGCCGGCGACCACCACTCGCCGCACCTGCCCGCGGCGCTTGCCGTCCAGCGCCTGGCCGATCGCCTCCAGCGCTTCCTGCCGGGCCGAGCCTAGGAAGCCGCAGGTATTGACCACGATGACGTCGGCGGCCTCCTCCGGCGCGCCCACCAGGCATCCCCCGGCCGCCAGGGCCGCGAGCATCTTCTCACTGTCGATGAGGTTCTTGGGGCAGCCCAGCGACACCAGGGCCACCCGCACTTTCCTGGAAGGCATGATTCGATGATAGGCGGGCGGCCCCAATCCGCAATCCGAAACCTGCCTGCCGGCAGGCAGGTCCGAAATCCGCAATCAGTCAGGCCCGTTTCAGGGCGCCTTGGATGCGGGCCAGCAGTTCCTGGCGCCCGTCGATGATCTCCATCTCCACCGCCAGCTTCCACAGCGGCCGCGACAGCCAACCCAGCGGCAGCTTGACGGCGTCTTTCTGAGTGGTGATCATGATCTTGGCGCCGGTCCTGGCGCCGAGCTTCTCCAACTCCCCCAGCTCGCGCGGGCCGTAGAGGGTATGGTCATTGAAGGCCTGGGTGGCGGCCAACTCGGCCCCCAGGCTCTTGAGCGTGTTGAAGAACGACTGCGGATTGCCCACCCCGCAGAAGGCGAGCACTCTCTTGCCCGCCAGATCGCTCGGCGGCCGGGCTTCGCCGTTGTGGTCGGTCAGTCGCGTGGGCCGATGGGCGGCGGTGTGGAGGCTCGCCCGGGGCACGCGGGCCGCCAGGCGCTGCCGCAGGGCCGCCAGGTCGGCGGCGTCTACGGCATCGGCGCGGGTGATGACGATCGCGTCGGCCGACTTGAGCGCCGAGGGCCCCTCGCGGAGCAGCCCGCGCGGCAGGACGTGGCCGAAGCCGAACGGGCAGGTCGCGTCGATCAGGACGATGTCCAGGTCCCGGCGCACGCGCAGGTGCTGAAAGCCGTCGTCCATCACCAGCACGTCGGCGCCCGCGGCGACGGCCTCGCGCGCCGCGGCCCGGCGGTTGGCCTGGATGAAGACAGGCACGTCGGTGGGGACGGGTGCGGCCAGGGCCTGCCGGGCCGAGCGCGGGATCAGACCGGCGGGGCGGCCCAGCTCGATCCGCAGCATGTCGGCCTCGTCGCTGCGCCCGGCGGCGGCCTTGTAGCCGCG
>JALHTV010000038.1 GCA_022866005.1 Phycisphaerae bacterium | reverse complement strand
GGACTACAGGCCGCGGGAGGGTGACAAGTTCGCGGTCATCTCCTCCACCGATCCCAATGGTGTCTACTTCACAGGCAACTTCACCAGCTTCACCAGCAACATCACACGCGGCCTGCCGGGCTCGTCCGCCTTTGGTGGCGCCGCCAACGGGTCCAACTACGAGTTGGTCTTCGTGGGCTACACCTATGGGGACGGCAACGGCGACCACAAGGTGGACGGCAGTGACCTGGCCTTGATGGGTGGGGCGTGGACCATGAGCGGCCAGGGTTGGGGCACGTGCGACTTCACGGGTGACGGTGTGGTCGATGGCAGCGACCTGGCCTTGATGGGCAGCAACTGGAGGTGGTCGCTGCCGGGCGGTGCGCCACTGGCCATCCCTGAACCGATGAGCCTGCTGGTGTTGTCGCTGGCGGCGGCGACGATTTGCCTGAGGAGAAACCACCCGTAGCCGTGGTTCGCCCGGCCGCGGGAAGACGGAGAGAAGCCATGCAGCACAAAGCCTGTCTGACGGCCCTGGTCGTGGTGACCCTGGTGGGTTCGGTTGCTTTGGCTATTCCAGCCTTCCCTGGGGCCGAGGGGTTTGGGGCCGTCACCGCCGGGGGACGCGGCGGGACGGTCTACGAGGTGACCACGCTTGCCGACAGCGGGCCGGGCAGCTTTCGAGCGGCCTGCACGGCCAGCGGGACGCGAACCGTGGTGTTCCGTGTGGCTGGGACGATCCATTTGGACACCGAGCTGAGCGTCGCCAATCCGTACATCACGATTGCCGGCCAGACGGCCCCGGGTGGCGGCGTCTGCATCGCCGGGGAGACCGTCAGCCTGGACACGCACGACATCGTCGTCCGCCACATGCGCTTCCGCCGCGGGGAAACGAATTACGACAGGCGCGACGATGCCCTGGGCAGCGACACCAGCTCAGGCAACATCATCATCGACCACTGCTCGACGAGCTGGGGGCTGGACGAGAACCTGTCCATCTACCGATACCGCAAGCCCGACACGACCTACGGACCCACCCAGAACGTCACGATCCAGTACTCCATCTCCTCCGAGGCGCTCAACACCTATGGCCACGCCTTCGGCGCCACCTGGGGCGGCACGATGTGCTCCTACCACCACAACCTCTTCGCCTGCAACACGGGTAGGATCCCCAGCTTGAGCTATCCGATGGTGCTCGATTTCCGAAACAACGTGCTCTACAACTGGGACTACCGCACCATCGACGGGGCCGACGGGAGAGCCCAGGTCAACATCGCCGACAACTACTACAAGTCCGGGCCGGTGACCGATTCCGGTGAACTGCGGTACCGGATCGTCAAGCCAGACAACCGCCCCCCGACCGACGCCTACCCGGGGACCGGCGTGTGGTATGTGGAGGGCAACTACGTCGTGGGATACCCGGGCATCACGGCCGACAACTGGAGCGGGGGAGTGCAGTACGACGGCTACCTCGACCCCAGCCTCCACAGGGCCTATGTCCCCTTCGCCGCCCCGCCCCTGGCGGAAGATGACACCGCCGAGGAGGCCGACCTCCGCGTGCTGGCCGAGGCGGGCGCGACGCGCCCAGGCCGCGACGCGGTGGACGTCCGCGTCGTGGGAATGGTCGCTGCGGGGACGGTGACCTACACCCTTGGCAAGGGCATCATCACCGATCCCTCGCAGGTCGGCGGTTGGCCGACCTACGCGACGGGCACGCCTCCCACCGACAGCGATCACGACGGGC
>JALHTV010000037.1 GCA_022866005.1 Phycisphaerae bacterium | reverse complement strand
GGGATCGGGGGAAGTTGGTGACGACGTTGCGCGTCGCGTCGAAGTAGCAGAACTGCCACTGCCGCCCCCGCCGCAGCACCACCGGCCGGATGGAGACCTTGGCCCACCGTGGCGCCGACGAGCCGATCCGGCCGCTGAGGGTCAGGTGGACGAAGGCGTGTTCGTCCAGCACGGCGGCCTTGACGAGCGCCTTGTAGTCTTCCGGGCTTGGTGCACTGGCGCGGGGGGACATGGGCCTTCACCTGCCATCAGCCCGCAGGCTCGGGGCGCCGCGTGCGAGGCCTCACCGGACGGGGTCACTCTTCCGGCGCCTCTGTCGACGGCTGGGTGGTGCTTCGCGAGGAGGCCTGGAACTTGGGTTCGCGGACCGGCCAGTTGGCGTTCTCCAGGCGGCGGATCCACGTACTGACAGCCACCTCCACCTCTGCGGCGCGGCTCTCCTCGGCCTTGACGGCCAATGCCCGGTTGATCGGAATCTCGCGAAGCTTGGTGATGGCATTCAGGGCGGTTTCGCACTCGCGCAGCAGGGCCTCGGTCGCCGCCATCTGCGACCCGGTCAGCCCGCCCGCGGCGTAGCACTTGGCCGCGCACCAGACCTGGTCCACCACCATCTGAATGGCAGCCAGTTGCGTTTCCTTCGACGCGTCTTCATCACTGGCGATCCGGCGCAACGCTTCCAGACCGGCCCCGGACGCCCGGAGCATGCCGGGGTGACCGTCCAGGACCTTGGTGCACACGCGCGGCCAGCACTTGCGGAAGATGTCGAACAGCTGCATGCGCGTCTCATCAAAGACGGCCGCCGAGACGATCGACGGGCGGTCCGGCGCCAGGTACATCATGTCCAGGACCGCGCTCATCACCGGTCCGCACTCCTCGTTCATGGCCGCCTTCTCCAGGGCCGTCAGCATCGTGGTCACGGCTTCCTTGCCCTGGGCCAGGACCAGCAACAGGATCCGGCGGTATCCGGTCCAACCGTACAGCCGCAGCGCCGGGTTGCGGCTGACCACCAGCGACCCCAGCACCGGCTGGATGGCCACCTGCCGCATCTGCGTGACGGCCATTGCGGCGTTGATCTGCTTGCGGACGTCCGGGGACTCCAGCAGCGGCGCCATGGCCTTGGTGACCCGTTCGGCGTAGGCACCCTGGAATTGCCAGTTCTCATACAGGTTATACCCCCGCAGCAGTCGGGTGCGGGCGTCGAGGATGGCCTCCTCGGTCCCCCCCTCGGCCAGCTTGTCTACCCAGTAGGCCACATACTGGTCCATGAGCGCCAAGTCCGTCGCCAGCAGGCCGGACTTCAAGGAGGATTCGGGAATCTCCAGATTCGGCGCGCCCTCGGCCCCTGCGCCCCTCTCCGGGGCTGAGGCCGCCGGTTCCTCGGGCAACACGGCCGGTTCGGGCTCGCCGACCGGCGCCTGACCGTAGGCCGCCAGGCCCCAGCACAGCAGGATCAAGGCGAACAGGCCCCCTGAACGTTCCAGGCGGCAGATAGACAAACCCATGGCCATGTACGCCTGACTCCGGTTGGCGGGACTCTCCACGTCGCGGCAAATTGATGGTAGGTCACGCTGGGAAAACTGTCAAGGTAAATCGACATCCGCGGCCCTTGGCTGCAGGACGCCGCGACGATGTGCTGCCCGCGATCCCCCGCGGATTGCGGGCGGGCCACCGGGGCGGTATGTTCTGGCAACGCAGGGCGCCTTCCCCCCTCAGCGCGGGCGGGCGGCGAACTCCAGGGAGCCAAACCATGAAGCGACTGCTGCGGGTAGGGATGATCGGGGCGGGGACCATAGCCGGCCCACACTGCGAGGGCTGGGCCAAACTCAAGGACGCCCGGCTCGTCGCCATCACGGACATCCGCCGCGACCGCGCGATGGACCGCGCAAAGGCCTTCGCCATCCCCTCGGTCGAGCCGTCCGCCGCCCGGCTGCTGCGCCGCAAGGACATCGATGTCGTGGACATCGTCGCGCCCAACCGCCTGCACGCCCCCCTGACGATAGCCGCCTTGCGGGCGGGAAAGCATGTCCTGTGCGAAAAGCCCCTGGCCCTGACGGTCAAGGACATCGACGCGATGATCGCCGCATCGGTCAAGGCCCGGCGAAAGCTGATGTGCGCGCAGCACCTCCGCTTCCACCCCGCTACCGCAGCCCTGAAGGACTACCTCTCC
>JALHTV010000036.1 GCA_022866005.1 Phycisphaerae bacterium | reverse complement strand
TCGGAGGCCTCGATCAGCGCGACCAACCCGCGCGTCTCGACCATGCCCAGTGCTTGCAGTGCCATACCTGTTTCTCCTTCACGACACCGAGAGGCCTCGGTGTGCTTGTCTTAGGCCGACAACTCCACGCTGGTGGCGTTCACCAGGTTGCAGGCGTTGCCCTCGTCGGTGTCCAGGTGGACTTCCAGCAGGAACTTTTCGTCCACCCGGCACAGGACCTTCTCGAACGTCGTGGCGCAGTCGCTGTCCACGCGGAGCTTGACGTACAGGCGGTCCGCGAAGCCGTACACGGCCGCGTCGGCCGGGCTCATGTGCACGTGGCGCTCGGCGCGGATGACGCCGTGCTTCAGCTCGATCACACCCTTGGGACCCAGCACCAGGCAGCCGGGGGTGCCGTCGATCTTCCCACTGGGCCGCACGGGGGCGTCGATGCCCAGGGCGACCGCGTCGGTAGCGCTGATCTCCAGTTGCGTGTGGTTCCGCAGCGGGCCCAGGATGCGGACGTTCTCGATCACGCGCCGCCGCGGCCCGATGACCGTCACCTGCTGCTCGCTGGCGAACTCGCCCGGCTGGTACAGCCAGCGGTAGACCGTCAGCTCCGCGCCGGGCCCGAAGAGCCGTTCCAGGTCCGCGCGGGTCATGTGCATGTGGCGGGCGGAGATGTTGACCACCAGATTCGGCGTGTAGGCCGCCGAAAGCTGCATCTCCCCCGCGGCCAGGCGCTCGGCGAATTGCCGCCGCACCGCCTGGCGGACGATCCGCTCCAACTGCTCGCGGGGCATCGGGATGTTCAGCGTGGTCATGGCTTGCCCAGCCGCTTTCGCTCGTCGGCCGATCCGCCTTCCTGCAAAGGCGCGAGGATCACCTTGGCCTTCAGGCCCGCCAGCCACTGGCGGCTCTCGGCCGACAGGCCGCTGTCCGTGACGATCACGTCCAGCGCATCCAGGCCGCACAGCCTGGCCACCGAGCGGTTGCCCAGCTTGGTGTGGTCCACGGCCATGATGACCTCGTCGGCCACCTGCATCATGCACCGCTCGACGTCCACCATCATCTGGTTGGGGTTGAAGGCGCCCTCCTCGCTGAGGGCGGCGCAACTGAGGATCAACTGCGTGGCGCGCAGGCCGGCGAGCTGCTGCTCGGCCATGCTTCCCAAGGCCACGCCCGTCCGCGGATACAGGTACCCGCCGATCAGCGTGACCTCCGTGGCCAGGTCGGCCGACAGCAGCGAGGCGATGGGCAGGGAGTTGGTCACCACGTTCAGCCGCCTGCCGGCGATCGCCCGCGCCACCTGGTAGCAGGTCGTGCCCCCGTTGATGAGGATGGTCTGGCCGGTGGGGATCAGCTCCGCGACCGCTCTGGCGATGGCCTGCTTCTCGGCGGCGGCGGCCATCTGGCGGTCCGCAAAGGCCAGCCTATCGGTGCCGGAATCCTTGACGTACACCGCCCCGCCGTGCGTGCGGCGGATCAGGCCCTGCTCCTCCAGGACCTCCAGGTCGCGCCGAACCGTGCTCTCGGACACCTCCACCTGCGCCATCAGCTCCGATAGCGACATGAAGCCTTTCTGCGAGAGGAGCTCGGCTTCTTTGGCCCGGCGATCTTCTATGCCTAGTTCCGTCGCCATGACTAGAAACGTTCGCACTATGATGGAAGGCCAGCATAATTATCGCAGACTTCGAGATTGCCGTCAAGCAGTTTTTTCACGAAAAACTTCTAGGCGTGGCAGGCACGTGACCGAAGTCGGTCAGCAAATGGCGGCTTCCAAGTTAACCAGTTAACCAGTTAACTCTAGGAGTGGCACCCAGTAATGCCTATCCGATGCCCAAGGCCCCAGTGACTGATTCCAACCATTCTGACAGACTTTTACCCGCCATTGATCAGATGTACTCGCTGAACAGTTCCGGGCTGGGTTGTGGGATGACGATCTGGCTGACCAGCAGGCCGCGTTGGCGGACCTCTTCGGCCCCGGCTTGGACGGCGGCGCGGACGTCCGCGAGCGAGCCGGTCAGCAGGCAGAAGCCCTTGCCCCCCAGCGCCATCGCCACGTGGATGCGGAACAGGGTGACCTTGCCGGCCGTTGCCGCGGCATCGGCGGCCGCGACGATGCTCGTACCGCTGAAGCTCTCGATCACGCCCAGGGCCTGGGCCTGCCCGGCCGCCAGGACCACCGATTGGCCCAGCGCGGGGAAGACCGACTCGTGCACGTTGGGGATGACCAGATGGTCGATGAGGGCCTCGCCCGCCACCTGGAGCGCAGAGGAGACCGACGACTGCACGTCACTGACCGACCCGCCGACGACGATGAAGTACTTGCCCGAGCAGATGGTCCTGGCCACCAGCAGGCAGACGGAGGCGGCCTTGAGCATCTCATCCTGCACCTGATAACCCACGCCGATGCTGCTCAGCTCCACCGCGCCGATGGCTTTGAAGGTTCCTGATCGTTGGGGTTGTGTATCTGTAGGGTTCATCGTTTTTCAATCCACACCACGCCGTCGCCCAGGCCCGAGACCACGCCGTCGATGCTGGCGTGCACCGGCGCGCCCAGCGCGGGCTTGCCGTTCGTCACTGGCGGCCGGCCGACCGCGTCGCCCGTCCTCACCGCCTGACCCATCCTCACCGTCGGCTCGCACGCGGCGCCGATGTGTTGCTTGAGTTTGATGCCCACTTTTCGCGCCGCCAGAAGCTCCGGCCTCAGCGGCCCCTCGTTGCGGAAGCCGGTCAATCCCAGTTTCTGCATCAGCCGCCTCATCGGCGCCTTCCGCCCGGCCAGCAGCGCCGCAGGCCGAGCGGGATTGAAGGGCGGGTTCTCCCAGCGCTGCTTGGCCGCGAGCAACCGCCGCTTGTTCTCGGCGCAGACGGTCTTGGGGTCCAGGTCCTCGGGGCAACTGTACAGGCTGCACAGGTTGCACTCGCAGCAGAACGCCGTGCCTTGCACGTTCCTGGCCCCGATCAGGGTGAATTGCAGGCTCCGCATCGCCCGGTGCGGCTCAATGGGATGCCCCAGCAGGTAGCGCGGGCACAGCTCGGTGCAGAAGACGCACTGGTCGCACGCGCTGGCTCCGATGCGCTGGATCTGCCGCCAGTCCTGCCGGCGCCGCCGCACGACCACGTGGCCGGAGGGCAGGACAATCACGCCGCCGGTGGTCTTGTCCACCACGGCCTGGTGGTTGTCCTCCAGCGCGCCCATCATCACGCCGCCGACGACGTAGTTGGGATCGTCCACCGTCGCCCCGCCCGCGGCAGCGACGCATTCGGCCAGCGCCACGCCCACCGGCACGCGAAGGGTCACCGGCTGGGCCACCGCCCCGGCGACGGAGAGGAACTTCTCCGTCACGGGGCGGCGGGGCGAATGGGCCACGTTCAACGCGGTCTCGACGTTCATCACCACGGCTGAGACGTCCAGCGGCAGCCCGCCCGGCGGCACGACGCGCCCCAGCACCTCGTAGACCAGGATGAACTCGTCGCCGGCAGGATAGGCATCCGCAAGCGCTGCGATGTCCATATTCCGCGCGAGCTTGGGCCGAAGGGCGTCGATGACGTCAGCGTACTTCTCCTTGATGGCGACGACGCCTCGCTGCGCGCCGGTCAGTTCCATCGCGGCGGCCAGGCCCGCCAGCACCGCGTCGGGGTGGGCCTTGAGGACTTCCTTGTCCTTGTGCAGCAGCGGCTCGCACTCGGCCGCGTTGATCAGCACCGTATCGACCGGGCTGGAGAGCTTGACGTGCGTGGGAAAACCCGCCCCGCCTGCCCCCACCACGCCCGCGGCGCGGATGGTATCTACAGTCACTGCTGCCATGGTCGGCTCACCACGGGCGACCTCATCGGGGCGCCCTACGAACCGTGTATATCGAATCACCCCAAGCCAAACAAGGCGCAGCGGACCCGCGCTGCGTGGTTGGGACGCTGGGGCGAACCTGCTAGACTGGTGCGCAGACACAAAGGCGCCGGCCATGAGCAAGACGCAGACAATCAAGATGCTCTACGGCAAGGGGGGCCTGACGGTCACTGTCCCGGCGGAGGCCGTGGTTCTGGAGGGCAAGGCCGTCCCGGCGCTGGCGGACCCGGCCGGGGCGGTCAGGCGCGCCTTGGCGAAGCCCATCGGGTGCAAGGGTCTGGCGGAGATCGTCGCGGCCCGCCGGCCGCGCACGGTCGCCATCACCATCTCCGACATTACCCGCCCCGTGCCCAACAAGGAGTTCCTGCCCGCGATGCTGGAGGCCCTGAACGCCGCCGGTGTGGCCGACGGGCAGATCGTCGTCATCATCGGCACGGGGCTGCACCGGCCCAGCACACCGCAAGAGCGCCAGATCATCCTGGGGGACGAGCTGCTAGGGCGCCTAGAGGTGATCGACCACCGGGCCGAGGACGCCTCGACGCTGGTGACCGTCAGCGACTCACCGCCGGTCAGCGTCTGCCGCCGCTTCGCCCAGGCCGACCTGCGGATCGTCACCGGCTACATCGAGCCGCACTTCATGGCCGGGTTCTCCGGCGGGCGCAAGGGCGTGTGCCCGGCGCTGGTGGACCTGGCCACGTTGCAGCGGTTCCACGGCTACAAGACGCTCGCCGACCCCAAGGCCGACAACGGGATTCTGGACGGCAACCCCTGCCACGAGATCGCGCTGGGGGTCGCCCGGGCCGTGGGGGTGGGCTTCCTGTTCAACGTCGCCATCACGCGCGACCGGCGGGTCGCGGGCGTCTACTGCGGCGACCTGGTGAAGGCGCACCTAGCCGGCTGCCGCGAGGTGGTCCAGTGGACCTCGGCCATGATCCAGCGCCCCTTCGACCTGGTCGTGACCAACGGGGGGGGCTTCCCGCTGGACCAGACCTTTTACCAGACCGGCAAGGGCATGTGCACGGCCCTGCCGGCGCTGGGAGAGAACTCCACGCTCCTGATCGCCTCGCACTGCGGGGAGCAGCTCGGGTCACCCGCCTTCACGGAGCTGATGCTGCGGTACGACAACGACTGGCGGAGGTTCCTGGCCGACATCGCCGCAAGCGACGAGACCAAGTTGGACCAGTGGGGCTATCAGATGCACGCCAAGGTCCTGGCGCGGATCGGGCAGGAGCGCTTGTGGTTCGTCAGCGATGGTATCCCCGCCGAAATGCAGCATCACATCACAGTCACGCCGATCCTGGGCGAGGGCGACGCCCAGCAGCGGACCCAGCGGGCGATTGACGAGTTCGTTTCCGCTCACCCCAAGGCCCGAGTGGCCATCATCCCCGATGGGCCGTATACGATGCTGAAGACCCGTTAACTGGTTGACTCGTGAACTGGTTACGGGTCCATCGGTCCACCGGTCAATTCGTCAATCAGGGGCCCGGCTTAGGGCGCCTATCCTGTGGCGGGCCGATTAACCAATTGACTGATTGACCGATTGACCAACTGACGGCCCCCCGTCAGGCGCTCGTCTCGTGCAGGCCCCCGAAGCGGCGGTGGCGGTGGGCGTAAGCGATCAGGGCCTTGCGGAATTCGGCCTCGTCGAAGTCCGGCCAGAAAACGTCGGTGACGTAGAACTCCCCG
>JALHTV010000285.1 GCA_022866005.1 Phycisphaerae bacterium | reverse complement strand
TGCCTGTGATTCCGTGGGCAGCAGAGGTGCCCACCCTAGGGACTGGAATCCGCTGCGCCTCTCAGCGAGCCCGTTTCATCAGAACCACCATCCCGCCTTCTGTTGGTGCCATCGACACTGCCTCCCACCCTTGGCTGCCTAATCTGTAGAGGGCAACCACCACATGGTCCTGGCCTAGGTTTTCCTCGGATACGGAGAGGTCCCCGAAAGCATTTCGCCGCACCGCTTGGGAGAAGATCAGCGGCTTGCCAACGCCCCCAATCCCACAAGAAAGCTGGCCATACTCCCATGTGACACGCTGCGCACTGTACGCGGTGCTCCCGTAACTGCTGGGAATGCACGTCCATACCACGACCAACACGGCAATCCCTGCCAAAACGAGGCTGATTATTCGTCTGTTTTCCATGTGATCGCTCCTTGTCCTATGGATTGCTGATGATTGGACCGAGTCCGTAGGGTGGGCAACTTGTTGCCCACGGAAAACTCAACGCCAAGAATCGCGTGTGCAGAACCCCCGTACGGGGAACCTGCACACCCTACACGGGTACTGGTTCCGTTACGCGCGGGAACCGGTGCTTCCCGCCCTACGTGACTGTCCCTTTGACCTGCGTGGCCGCAAACGCCGCGGCCACGGCACCTGCCTGTTGCCTAATGCCTTGTCCCTCGTCCCTGGTCCCTGAGACCGTCTCTTCGACCTGCGACCTTCGACCTACAAACCTTCCAGCAAATGGCCGAGTTTGTCTTTTTTGGTCTGGAGGTAGTCGCGGCTGTGCTCACCGGGGGGGATCTCCAGGGGCACGCGCTCGACGATGGTCAGGCCGAAGCCCTCCAGGCCCAGAATCTTCCGCGGATTGTTGGTCATGATCCGCAGCTTCGTCAGCCCCAGGTCGCGAAGGATCTGATTGCCGATGCCGTAGTCCCGCGTGTCGGGGAGGAAGCCCAGGTGGATGTTGGCCTCGACGGTGTCCAGCCCCTTATCTATCTGCACCTTGTAGGCCCGCAGCTTGTTCACCAGGCCAATCCCGCGCCCCTCCTGGCGGATGTAGACCACCGCGCCCTTGCCCGCCTGGCCCACCTGGTGAAGGGCGGTGCGAAGCTGCGGGCCGCAATCGCACCGCAACGAGCCCAGCACGTCACCGGTGAGGCACTCGCTGTGCACGCGGACGAGCACCGGCTCGCGGTGGATGACGGGCTTGCCGTCCTCCCCCAGCGCGCCCACGCCGCCGGTGCACAGGGCCAGGTGCGGCTCGGGGTCCACCACGGACTTGTAGGCGATCAGGTGGAACGGGCCCGCCTCGGTGGGCAGGTCGATCTCCACGGCCCGCTCGATGAGCCGCTCGCCGCGCAGGCGGTAGCGGACGACGTCGGCCACGGAGCACATTCGGAGAGAGTGGCGGGCGCAGAACTTCTCCAGGTCGCCGCGGCGGGCCATCGAGCCGTCCTCGTTCATGACCTCGCAGATGACGGCCACGGGCTTCAGCCCCGCCAGGCGGCAGAGGTCCACCGCCCCCTCGGTCTGGCCGCAGCGGGCCAGCACACCGCCCTCGCGGGCCCGTAGGGGGTTCATGTGGCCGGGGCGGACCAGGTCGCCGGGGCGGCTGTCGTCGCGGCAGAGCACCTGGATCGTCTGCGCCCTATCGGCCGCCGAGACGCCGGTGGCGACGCCCTCGGCTGCATCGACCGTGACGGTGAAGGCCGTGCCGTGCAGGGCCATGTTGTCGGTGGCCTGCGGATAGAGCGCCAGCCGGTCGGCCCGATCGTTGGTCATCGGCACGCAGATGACGCCGCGGGCCTCCTTGAGCATGAAGTTGACGATCTCGGGCGTGACGCGCTGGGCCGGGCAGAGGAGGTCCCCCTCGTTCTCGCGGGTTTCATCGTCCACCAGGACGATCATCCGCCCGTTCCGCAGCTCGTTCAGGATGTCCTCAATCGGTTCCATCGTGCGCTTTGGGTTTTGCGACCGCGTTCTCCAGGGGCTTTTCCTCCTGGAGGATGAAGACCAGGCCTATGCGGGTGTAGCTGATCACCGCCAGCGCGCACAGCCCGGCCACCACCCAACTGACCACCATCGCCGCCCGGCTGCCCAGGCCGTCGACCATGCGGTTGAGGTCGGGCCCGACCAGGAAGAACAGCACCATGATCACCTGTCCCACCGTGCAGGCCTTGCCCGCCTTGGCCGGGTGGATGAGGAACCGGTCGGTCACCAAGTATATCACGAGGAACCCCAGGATCACCCACAGGTCCTTGGCGACGATGAACACCACGATCCAGTTGGACAGCATCAGCCCGTCGGGGCAGGTGTCCGGCAGCGACAGCAGCACGGCCGAGCAGATGATCAGCACCTTGTCGGCCAGGGGGTCCAGGATCGCGCCCAGGCGGGTCCGAAGGTCGAGCCGACGTGCCAGCACGCCGTCCAGGAAGTCGGAGAACCCCATCACCGCGAAGATGCCCAGGGCGAC
>JALHTV010000284.1 GCA_022866005.1 Phycisphaerae bacterium | reverse complement strand
GTGCAGGACGCCGCTGCGTACGGCTTTGAGAACGGCCAGCACGTCCGCCTGCGCGTCCAAAGCGACTGCGAGATTACATTCGAGCGGATGCTCTGCCGCGTGGACCCGAAGTTCCTGCTGGAGGTCCACCTGGACACCGACGAGGGCAACGCCTGCGACTTGGTGAACGCCACGAGTGTGGAGTTATTGGCTTAGCGAAGAGGCACCGGGGCATTCCGGTGTCGTGAAGGAGAAACAGGTATGGCACTGCAAGCACTGGGCATGGTCGAGACGCGCGGGTTGGTCGCGCTGATCGAGGCCTCCGACGCGATGTGCAAGGCGGCCCGCGTGGAGCTGGTCGGCTGGGACCGCGTCGGGTCGGGCATGGTGACCGCGTTCGTCCGCGGCGAGGTCGCAGCCGTCAAGGCCTCGGTCGACGCCGGGGCCGCCGCGGCGGGCAAGCTCGGCGAGGTGATCGCGGTCCACGTAATCCCGCGCCCGCATGAGGAGCTCGAGCACGCGGTCCCGCAGAAGGCCGAGGGCAAGAAGAAGGGCCTGTAGGCCCGGCCCAGGGACGGACAACCATAAACACCTCCCCGCTCGGCGGGGACAGGAGAGACGACTATGGATGCATTAGGCATGATTGAGACCAAGGGCTTCGTGGGCCTGGTGGAGGCCAGCGACGCCATGTGCAAGGACGCCAACGTCGAACTGATCAAGCGGATCGAGATCGGTGGCGGCTATGTGACCACGCTGGTCCGAGGCGACGTCGGCTCGGTCAAGGCGGCGGTCGAGGCCGGGGCCGTCGCGGCCGGCAAGGTCGGCGAGCTGGTCAGCTCCCACGTGATCCCCGCCCCCCACAGCGGTCTGACGGGCGTGTTCCTGTAAAGCAGGGACCAGAGACCAAGGACCAGGGATCTGCCTTAGCCCTCTTTCGCTGAGGCGCCGGAGGGCCAGGGCGGAGGAGCCACAGACCGGAAAGCGGCGCCGGGTAGGGCGCGGCGATGGACATGAAGATACTGGTAGCGAACATCGGCTCGACGAGCTTCAAGTTCCGCCTGTTCCAGATCACCGGCCAGCAGGAGCAGGAGCTTGCCTCCGGCTTGGCTGACCGCATCGGTGAGGCGGGCGGGGCGCTGAAGCTCCAGCTCCCGGGCCAGGCGGAGTGGTCAGGGGAGATGGGCTTTGCCGATCACGGGGCGGCCATCCGCTGCGTGCTGGACCGGCTTACCAAGGCGGGGGTGATTGGTCCCGCGGGCAGGCTGGGCGCCGTGGCCTTTAAGGCCGTGGTGGGCGGCGAGCTGCCGGACGTGACGCGGGTGGACGAAGCCGTCCTGGACGAGATGGAGCGCCTCGCCCCGGTCGCGCCGGCCCACAACCCGCCCTATGTTGCCGCCATGCGGATGTTCCGCCAGGTGCCCACCGACGTGCCGCTGGTGGCGTGCTTCGAGATGGGCTTCCACCGCACCAATCCGCCGCGGCGGCGCTGGTACGCCGTACCGGCCGACTGGGCAGAGCGGTACGGCGTGCGGCGCTACGGTTACCACGGTGCCAGCCACCGCTACATTGCCTGGCGGCTGGGCCGGCTCCAGCCGGAGGCGCGGCGCCTCATCAGTTGCCACCTGGGCGGCAGCAGCAGCCTGTGTGCGATCCGCGATGGGCGGTCGGTCGCGACAAGCATGGGCCTGTCGCCCCAGTCGGGCCTGCCCCAGAGCAACCGCGTGGGCGACTGCGACGTGTACGCCCTGAAGCTGATGATGAGCCAGACCGGCAGGAACTTCGACGACCTGCTGGAGGAATTGGGCACTCGGGGGGGCCTCGCGGGCTTGAGCGGGACCTCCGGTGACATGCGCGACATCCAGGGGGCCGCCGCCAAGGGCGACCCGCGCGCGAAGCTGACGCTGGAGGTGTTCGTCACGGCCGTGCGGGACTACCTGGGCGCCTACCTGGTGGAACTGGGCGGGACCGACGCCGTCGTGTTTACCGGCGGGATCGGCGAGAACAACCCCTCGCTGCGGGCGGCGGTCTGCAAGGGACTGCAATTCGTCGGGATCGCCCTGGATGGGGCTAAGAACAGATCGGCCAAAGGTGAGGCCCGCATCGACAGCGGCGAGTCGCCGGTGGCGATCTGGGTGATGCCGACCAATGAAGAACTGATCGTCGCCCGCCAGGCGGCGGAGTTTCTGGCTGGCGGCAAAGCATAGTGCCAAGTGCGTCGTGCGACGTGTGGCCGTGCGTGCAATCGGAACCCGCCGCAGGCGGGATGTGGAGAACAGCAATGGAAGAAGCATTGGGAATGATTGAGACCCGAGGCCTGGTCGCGGTGATTGAGGCGACCGATGCGATGCTCAAGGCCGCCAAGGTCAGCTACCTGGGCATGACCAAGGTGGGCAGCGGGTACGTGTCGGTGCTGGTCACGGGCGACGTGGCCGCGTGCAAGGCGGCGGTGGACGCCGGTGCGGCGGCTGCGGGGCGGATCGGTGAGGTCGTATCGGTCCACGTGATCCCGCGTCCGCACGGGGACGTGTCCAAGATCCTGCCCAAGGCCTAACGGGGCGGCGCAGCCGTCGCCGCACCGCCTGCGCGGGCCGACGGCGGCATCGCGCCGCAAAGGAGCTGCCATGTTCATTGCCAGGGTGCGAGGCAACGTGGTCACCACGCAGAAGGTCATCAAGATGACCGGGAGGAAGCTGCTCCTCATCGAGCCGCTGCGCGTGGACGACAACGGCCGCAAGATGAACCCCACCGGGCGGTGCTTCGTCGCGGTGGACTCCATCGGGGCCGGCACCGACGACCTGGTGCTGGTCACCCAAGGGTCCAGCGCTCGGATGACCGAGACCACCGCCGACGCCCCCGTGGACGCGGTGGTGGTCGGCATCGTCGACACCGTCACGGTGCTGGGCGGCCTGATCTACAGGAAAGGTCAGAACGATTGACCCGGACCGACGCGCCCCGCGGCGCCCCCCGGGGCGCTAGCGGACGGACGCCTCGGACCGGGCGGCAACGCATCGGGAGCTTGCCATGACTGCGATTGACGAAGAACTCATCCGCCAGATGGTCGAGCAGGTGCTCCAGCACGTTCAATCCGGCTGGGGCAGCCGCTCCGCGCCCGCGCCCGGCAAGGGCGCGCCCGCCCCGATCACTGCGACCTCCCCGCCGGCCGTGGCCAACCGATTCGGCCAGTTCACGGATGTCAACGAGGCTGTCGCCGCGGCCAAGGCCGCCCAGAGGGCCCTGGCGCGGCGGTCGCTGGTGCAGCGCGAGCAGGCCTGCCAGGCCATCCGTACGATCATCTCCGAGCAGGCTGAGCCGCTCGGCCGCATGGAGTACGAGGAGACGCGCATCGGCCATCCGCCGCACAAGCCGCAGAAGCTCCAGCTCGTCGCGCGCCTGGCGACGGGCGTGGCGGGCCTGGCGACCGACTGCTTCAGCGGGGACCACGGCATCACGCTGGACGAGCGCGGGCCGTGGGGCGTCATCGGCGTGGTCACGCCCGTGACGCACTCGCTGCCCACGCTGGCGAACAACGCCGTGAACATGATCGCCGCCGGCAACAGCCTGGTCTGCAACCCCCACCCCGGCGGCAAGCGAGTCGCCGCCCACGGGGCCAAGCTGTTCAACCAGGCGATCTACGATGCTCTGGGTATCGACAACCTCATCTGCGTCATCACCGAGCCCACGCTGGAGACGGCCGAGGCCATCTTCAAGCATCCCGACGTCCGCCTGCTGACCGTCACCGGTGGGATGGGCGTGGTCGCGGCGGCGCTGCGGTCGGGCAAGAGAGCCATCTGCGCCGGGCCGGGCAACCCACCCGTGGTGGTGGACAGCTCCGCCGACCTGGCCAACGCGGCCCGATGCATCCTGGAGGGCGCCAGCTTCGACAACAACCTGCTGTGCCTGTCGGAGAAGGAGGCCTTCATCGAGGCGTCGATCTTCGAGCCGATGATGGAGGCCATGACCAAGGTCGGCGCCTGCCGCCTCAGCCCCCAGCAAATGGACGAGCTCGCCAAGCTCTGCATCGAGCCCGCTAAGGACGGTGACCACCCGGTCGCCAGCCGCAAGTATGTCGGCGCCGAGCCGCAGGTGATCGCCCGGGCGATCGGGCTGAACATCCCGGCCGACTGCCGGCTGCTCTTTGGCCAGACGGACCTGATGCACCCGTTCGTCCAGGCCGAGCAGATGATGCCCGTGCTGCCGTTCGTGAAGTGCGAGAGCTTCGAGCAGGCCGTGGAGTTCGCCGTCCAGGCCGAGCACGGCTTCGGCCACACGGCCGTGATCCACAGCCGCCTGGTGGACCACATGACGACGATGGGCAAGGCGATGGATACGACGATCTACGTCAAGAACGGGCCGTCGCTGGCGGGCGACTCCGCCGGCGGAGTAGGCCACGGTAACTTCTCCATCGCCTGCTCCACCGGTGAGGGCATCGTGACGCCCCTGACCTTCACGCGGTTTAGGCGCTGCTGCATGGTGGACAACCTGAGGATCGTTTGACGCACGGCCAGGTCGACGGTGAGACATGTTGCTGGCGGTAGTGGAAGGCAGTGCGGTGACGATGGTCAGACACCCCTCCATGAAGGGGTGGAAGGTGCTGATCGTCCAGCCGGTGGACATTGACGGCCGGCCGGACGGTGACCTGCTGATGGCGATCGACATGCTGGGCGCGGGCGTGGGCACGAAGGTCGTTATCAGCAACGACGGCCAGCACACGCGGGAAATGGTCGGTGACAACCGTAGCCCGCTGCGGTGGTCCGTGATCGG
>JALHTV010000283.1 GCA_022866005.1 Phycisphaerae bacterium | reverse complement strand
CCAACCCGCACTCGACCACCTCCAGGACGTGGAAGTGGTGCCGCGCCTTGCGATTGACGATCCGCGGAGTGTGCGGCGGATGTTGCACCGGCTGCTTGCCCATGGCCGAGATAGTGCCGCAAGCACAGGGCAAAAGCAACGACAGGCCGAGGTAAGCCCTGCTAGCCGAGGCCCTCCGTAGCTTCAGCGAACGAGGGTCGGAGTGCGAAGGGAAGCCCACGCAGGAGAGATCGCCCCTTTGCTTGCGCCTATTCCTCCTCCCCGAAGTATTCCGCATGCTGCGCGAGAAAACCCGGATTGAGCGACGATGTCAGACGCGCTTTAGTCGCCGCGTCGATAGTCTCCCGCAACTCGGCTGCAGAGATGAACCCACAGACCTTCGCCAGCGGACTTTCGCGGAGCATGAATGTAGGCCTGAGGATCTCCTGCTCCACCTTGTCCTTTCGCTCGGCCGGCGCCACGATGTACAGGTTGATATTCAGATTCGGTTGCAGGGCCAGCAGATCACTCATTCGGAGTAGCCCGGAATAGACAGCCGTCGTGCACTCCACCTCAAATGCGGCCACGATAGAGTTGCCCTTCAGCCACAGTACGTCGATTAACTCGATTGTCCTTCGTGTGGCCTCGTTGAACTGCTTCGGCAGTTCTTCGACCATGCTGGGGAGGTTCCCCAAGGCAACCCCGTTGAAAGACCTGCCCCGGTCGTTCCGCGCCACCCAAACCTCCAGCCCCATGTCAGCGCCCAGCCGCAGGAGGAGATACTGAATCTCTGTGTGCTGGGTAGCACCAGTCGCAGCGATCTCTTCCTCTCCCGTCACCATCTCCCCGCGATCCTCATCCGGTTCTGGGATGCTAACCAGCGTCTGAACGGTCTTCTTGCCCTTCTTCGTTTCCGCCTTCAGCAACGGCTTACGGGCAAGTTTGCGGGGGTCCACGGACCGTCGAACAGGGCTGGTCTCGGCCTGGCGAAGAAGCTGGAAGACCAGCTCACCGTCGCCCGGGCGCCTGAACAGGTTCGGGCTACGGCGGATGAACCCCTTAAACTTGCCCCGATCCGACCGATGCTCGTAAAACTCGACCTTGCCCTCAAGCTCTTCCATCGGTACCCCATACTGGGCTTCGAGCATGATCAGGGGCTTAACCTCGAGACGGGCCGGAAACTCAGCTACAGACCAGATCTCTCGCTGGTCATCACTGCGGCCAACTACCTCGAGCGCCCCGACCCACCGCATCACTCCAGTCATGTAGCACAGCAGGACATCGCCCGGTTGTATGCGCGCTACCGTTCGCCGCATCCGATCGCGGAACCCGCTGATCGTGGCCCCCGCCCTGCTAAACTCATCCCAGGTCGTCCCTGTGAAGAGGTCTAGCCAGTAGTCCATGAGAGTTCTCCCACGGTTGCATGATATACGAGGTTGCCCGTTTGGTCAAAGGAGACGCAAGCGTAGTCCTGAGGGAGGAGGCCCGATCATCCCTGGAACACGGCGTAGTAGCCGCCGTCATACCAGGTGGCGGGGTCGTCGGCGCCGGAGGGGAGGGTGAGCTTCTCGTCGGTCAGGTGGAAGCGGTCGCTGCGGCGGGTGAACGCGCGGGCGAGGTCCCCGCATTCCTCCGGCTCGATCGAGCAGGTGCTGTAGACCAGCCGGCCGCCCGGTTTGACGAAATGCCCCGCCGCGGCCAGGAGGAACCGCTGGTCCTTCACGCCCTTGGCGAGCGCCACCTCATCGAACCGCCAGCGGGCCTCCACCCGCCGGGCGAGCACGCCCGTGTTGCTGCACGGCACGTCGGCCAGGGCCGCGTCGAAGCGGCCCGGGGCTAGCCCCCCCACCTCATCGGCCAGCATGGTGCGCACGATGGTCGCGCCCAGCCGGGCGCAGTTGGACTCGATGGTCGCCAGCTTCTCACGCGTCACGTCCACCGCCGTGATCGATCCGGTGTTGCCCATCAGCTCGGCCAGGTGCGTGGTCTTGGTGCCCGGTGCGGCGCAGAAGTCCAGCACGTCCATCCCCGCCCTGGGTCGGACGGCCTGGGCGACGACCGCCGAGGCGGTGGCGTCCTGCGGCTGGATAAGCCCCTCGCGGAAGGCCGCCAGACCCCGCAGGTCGGCGTGGCGGTCCAGGACGATGCTCGTCCCGTTGGCGTGCATGCGCGCGGCGACGCCCCCATCCGCCAGCGCCGCCAGCACCGCCTGGGCGCTGGTCCGCAGCGTGTTCACCCGCAGGACCAGCGGCGGGCGGCAGTTGGCATGCGTAGCCCAGGCGACTGCCCGTTCCAGTGAGCCGGCTCGTTCCAGCCAGCGGGTCGCCAGCGCCGGCGGCAGCGAGTGCGCCGCCACGAGGTACCCCCGGGGGTCGACGCCCGGGTCGGGGAACACCGGCTCGTCGAACCGCCGCCAGGCCCCCGGGCCCACGGGCAGCACGTCACAGGCCAGGGAGACCGGGCCGGTCTGCATCGGCGAGACGCCCCGCGCGACGGTCCGCAGCAGGCCGTTGACCAGCCCGCTTTGTCGGCGGTGGCGGTGGCGGATCGCCTGCTCGACGGCCTCGTGCACGGCGGCGAAGTCGGGCACGCGGGTGAGGAACAGCAACTGGTACAGGCCAATTTGCAGGATTTCGTTGAGCGCGCCGGGCAGGCGGCGGTCGGGCTGCGCCAGGTAGGCCCGCTGCACGGCGGCCAACGTCCCTCGCCGCCTGGTCGCCCCCATCACCAGCTCGTGGGCCAGCGCCCGGTCCTCGCTCGACATCCCGCCCCGGCCCAGCAGGCGCTCGAGGTTCGCCGTGACGTTGCCCTGCCTGTCGGAAAGGGCCCAGACGGCAATGTCGCGCGGGCTGGGGGTCGTCTCACTCATCGCTGGGGGCCTCGAACCGGTCGCCCTCGGCGGCGCGGTAGCCGTTGACGAAGTCGCGCCAGGCCATCACGCGCCTCCCGACGGGCTGAAGCTCCAGGATGCTCAGCCGGCCGGCGCCGGCGGCCACGACGCCGTCGGCGTCGATCTGGCCGGGTGAGCCGCGGGCCTGCCCCTCGGCCAGGCGGGCGCGGGCCAGAAGCACCGGCTGGCGGGAGCCCTCCCTGCGCACCAGGACGCTACGGGCGCCCGGCCAGGGCCAGGTGCCGTGGATGCGGTTGCGGAGGGTCTGGGCGTCGGCGGACCAGTCCAGGTGCCCGTCGGCCTTGGTCAGAGGCGGGGCGAGGCTGACCTGCGACTCGTCTTGCGCTCGTCGCTCGGCGCGGCCGCCGGCCAGCAGGTCCAACGTCTGGACCGTCAAGGGCGCGCCGATCTGGGCCAGGCGATCGCGAAGCTCCTGGGCCGTCTCCTGCGGGTCGATCTGGGTGGAGGCCTGAAGGTAGATCTCGCCGGCGTCCATCTTGGCGACCAGCGCGAAGCTGGTGACCCCCGTGACCGCAAGGCCGCGGAGGATGGCCCAGTTGACCGGCGCCGCCCCGCGGAGGGCCGGCAGCAGCGAGCCGTGGAGGTTGAACGCCCCGGCGGGTGGCATCTGGCGCACGGCCTTGCGGATGAGCTGGCCGAAGTCGGCCACGGCAATCACGTCCGGCCGGAGGCTGGCGACCCGTGCGACGCCTTCGGGTGAGTTGATGTCGGGGCACTCGATGGCCTCGCGGCCGATCTGGGCGGCAGCCTGCCAGACCGGTGTGGGGCGCAGGTGCCCGCCGCGTCCCGCCGGCCGGGCGGGCTGCGTCAGGATGCCCACCAGCTCGTGCGGCGATTCCAGGATCGCCCGCAGCGAGGGCACGGCAAAATGCCCGCTTCCGCAGAAGACCACGCGCATCGTCCGTTTCTCCGGCGGCTATTCTGCGCTTCGCGGCCATCGCGGCAACAGGAAAACGTGGTCTCCTTGACGCTTTGGCGACGGCCCCGTACGCTTGGGACCGCAGACAATGGTCCTGACGAAGCACTCCACCAAGGCAAGGCAGTCAGGGATGGCACGGAAGGTCGCACGATCAGAAAAGCGCCCCACCCGGAGGCCCGCGAAGCGCAAGAGCAAACCGCGCCGAGCGAAGCCCAAGGCCAGACCCAAGGCCACGCCCACTAAGGCCGCGCGCGCGGCGAAGGCTCCCGTCACTGCCCTGGCCCCAACGCCAGCGGAGAAAAAGCCCCTCTACGCCACGGCCGAGGCGATGGCCAAGGCCCAGCGGAGCATCTCGGTCAGCGAGTTCTTTGCCAAGAACCGCCACTTGCTGGGTTTCGACAACCCGCGCAAGGCGCTGCTGACGGCGGTGAAAGAGGCCGTCGACAACGCCCTGGATGCCTGCGAGGAGGCCGGGATTCTGCCCGTGGTGGAGGTGACCATCGAGCAGATCGCCGAGACGCACTTCCGCGTGACCGTGCAGGACAACGGGCCCGGCATCGTCCGGCGGCAGATCCCGGCCATCTTCGGGCAACTGCTGTACGGCAGCAAGTTCCACCGCCTGCGGATGAGCCGCGGCCAGCAAGGCATCGGCATCTCGGCGGCGGGGATGTACGGGCTGCTGACTACGGGCAAGCCCGTGCGGATCGTCTCGCGCATCTCGCCGCGCGGGCCGGCGCACCAGTTCGCGCTCCAGATCGACACGCGGACCAACCGCCCGGTGGTCATGGCCGACCAGACCGTCGCGTGGGACTGCCCCCACGGCACGCAAGTGGCCATCGAGCTGGAGGCCCGCTACCAGCGCGGCAAGGCCAGCGTGGACGACTACCTCGCGCAGACCGCCATCGCCAACCCGCACGTGACGCTCATCTACCGCGCCCCCGACGGCCGCTGCGACACCTACCCCGCCTCCACGACCGCCCTGCCCCCGCCGGCCAAGGAGGTCCGCCCCCATCCCCACGGCATCGAGCTGGGCGTGCTCATCAAGATGATGCAGGACTCCAAGGCCCGCACGCTGAGGCAGTTTCTGACGAAGGAGTTCTCCCGCGTCAGCCCGCGCGTGGCCGGGGAGGTTTTGACCCGAACGAACCTGCCCGACCGCGCCAGGCCGGGGCGGCTCTCCGGAGAGGACGCCAAGGCCATCTACCAGGCGATCCAGCAGACCAGGATCATCGCCCCCTCCAGCGACTGCGTGGTGCCGATCGGCCAGGAGGCGCTCCTGGCCGGGGTGCGGCAGGTGGTGGATGCGGAACTCTGCACGGCCGTCACGCGCAGCCCGGCCGTCTACCGCGGCAATCCGTTCATCATCGAGGCGGCCCTGGCCTACGGGCGCAAGGAGGCCGTTGAGGCCCAACCCCCGTCAGCGAAGCCCAAGGATGCCCGCGCGGCGACCGACGATGAGGAAGACGCCCCCTCCACCGCCCCCACCCAAGGCGGGCAGGAGGGCGAGGCGCCGCTGACACGGCTGATCCGCTTCGCCAATCGCGTGCCGCTGCTGTATCAGCAGAGCGCCTGTGCGATTTACCGGGCCGCGGCGGGCTTGAACTGGAAGGCCTACGGTCTGCCCCAGGCGCGCGGGGCGCTGCCGTCGGCGGCGCTGACGATCGTGGTGCACATGGCCTCGGTGTGGGTGCCGTTCACCAGCGAGTCCAAAGAGGCCATCGCCTCCTACCCGGAGATCCTGCGGGAGGTGCGCCTGGCCTTGCAGGAGTGCGGGAGGAAGCTGGGCGCCCACATTCGCCGGGGCGTCCGCGTGGCCGCGGAGCTCAAGAAGCGCGGCTACATCGAGAAGTACATCCCTGCCATCGGCGAGGCGCTGGGGGAAATCCTGGATCTCAAGAGCAAGCAGGTGGACAGGCTCTGCACCAACCTCAAGGTCATCCTCCAACGCAGCAGGCGGTTCTGAGCGGTCAATGGGGGAAGATGTAATACTCCGGCGGCGTCAGGCCCGTGATCGCATAGTAGACGGCGCCGACGATCATGAAGACCACTCCCGCCAGCAGGTCACCGGCGATCATGCCGACCATCAAGGCCTTGACGCGGGCGATCCGCCCGCCCGTCAGCAGTCCCAACCGGGAGAGCGCCCCCTTGATGATCCAGCCGAGCAGGAAGGACGCACTGAGGGCCTTCATCGACTGCGTGCCCCAGACGCAGAACATGATCGGGTGTATCGGCCACCAGGTGTAGCGCAGACGCAGCGTGCTGAAGACCAGCACGATGACCAATCCCGCCCCGGCAGAGTAGAGGAACAGCTTGTCGGGCCTCATGCGGCTCAGCCGCTGGGCGGTTCCCAGGTGGATGGACTGCTCCAGCTCCCCGCGGTTGCTCATCTCGGTCATCGCCTTCTCAGCGGCGTTGTAAGTCAGTTTGGACCAGGTCTTGTTCTCCGCCTCGTACCGCTTGGCCGAGCCGGCGCCCAGCTTGTAGGAGGCCCACAACATCGTCGGCATCGCCACGGCCAGGGCCATCACGTAGACGGCCACGGCCGACGGGCCGATCCGGCCCGGGCGGATCCCCACGTTCTGGCCGATCTTCAGGGCATTGACCACAAACGGCATGAGGGCCTCGCGGGGGTCGTGGGCGAAGATCATCATCATCAGTCCAATGATGATGATGCCCTTGGGGCCGAGGGCAAACCCGCCGATCAGCCCGACCATGACGGCCGCGGGCTGCCACAGCGACGTGATGAAGAACAGCCCCGCCTCGGCGCTGAACCGCGCCGCCGTCAGGTAGAACAGCAGGATCAGCAGAATCAGCAGGACGGCCAAGGGCCAGTCCAACCCCAAGGCGACCAGGATCGCCGCCGCGCCCCCCGCCGCCAGGATCAGGAAGCGACAGGCCCAGATGGCATGATGGTCGACCTCGTCCTGCCGGCGCGCACCGAAGGCGCCTTTGAGCACTTGCCAGTAGTACTGCCGGCCCGTCTTGGCCAGGACCAGCGCAATGCCCAGGCAGCTTCCGAACCGCTGCCAGGTGAACACGCCGCCGTTAAAAGGCTCGTCCTGCATGGCCATGCCTGTCTTCAGCATCACGGCCATCAAGGCGAAGTGCAGGTACACGCTCAGGCCGATGCCCAGGGACACGTCCGAGGCCAGGAAGAACGCAAACCCGATGCCCGCAGGATAGATCAGGGGCCTGGCGACGTACTTCTGTCCGGGAACCTTCCCCAAGGACGGAAACTTGGTCAGCACGGGCCGAAAGTCCAATCGTAACCAGTGCTCGTCCTGTCGGGCCTGCCAGTTGTACGCCCCCACGCCCAGGCGCACGACCAGGACGATGATAAAGGCAGTCCAGAAGAACTTCTCGCGAAACAGCGGCCCCACCGCCCGGCCTTCCTCCTGCGCCGTCAGGGCGCCGGCCACCTCGGCAATGGGGTAGCGCAGGCGCTCGTGGTCCGACCACTGCCGGTGAACGACCAGACTCAGGCAGATCGTCGCCACGGCCAGCAGCACCGCCAGGGGCATCCAGGTCTCCAGCGGCCCCTGCCACTTCCTCCAGGGCACGTCCCCCAGGCCGAAGGGCATTCGTTGATGGCCGTCGATGTACCCCCCCAAGACCTCCTCGTCGTGCGCGCCACCCGCGGGCAGCATGCTCGAGGGGGTGTAGCTGAGGACGTCATGCTTCCGCCAGCCCGCGTTGAGCAGATTCTGCTGGGCGGGCATCGCCAGGATCGGGGCGAAGTTCTGCCCGAACGACATCCCCGGCACGCCGCAGGCGACCAGCATCAGGATCATGGCCGTCGCCAGCTCGGTGGTCCTCAGCCGCAAGGGGGGATGGATCCGGTACAGCAGCGGGTTGATCACCATGCCCACCAGGGCCACGGTCCCGAAGACGCTGATCGGCAGATGATGCCCCACGAGCACGTCCGTGCCGACGTACCGATCGTTGACGAAGCAGGCCGCAGCGATGAACGCGCCCCCTAGCAGCCCCAGGATCACGGCACGAATGCTCATTCACCGCTCCAGTCGAGGATCCGTCGGCGGGCGACGTGGCGATCAGGATACCATACCGGCGGCCGAGTTGGAAACACAGGCGGTGATCCTGCCGTTTCCCCGAATGTCAGGGACAGACCTCAGGTGCGTCCGTGGGGAGTTTCGGGCAAACGCCTGCGCGGCAGCCCGCCTAGCTCCGGCGAGTGGCAGCGGCTGGGGCGAGGGGTTGGGCGGCGGGGAGCGTCTCGATGGGTTGGCGCCCGGCGAAGCCCTCCTCCACCTCATGCCAGTAGGTGATCTGCTCCTGGCCCAGTTCCCAGCACAGCAGCACGCAGCGCCCATCGACCCTGGCGGGGAAGTTGATGATCCCGCGCGACCAGTCCACCAGCTCCGCGCCGACGTCATCCAGCTCCTCCAGGTGGGTCTGGAGGTGCTCGATGGTCTCCAGCAGCTCGCCGCGGATGTCCTCCTCCGCCATCCCCGTGGTGCGATCCAGCGCCTCCTGGAGGTCGCCCAGGCGGGCGTAGCGGCGGACGATATCGGCGGCAATCCGCTTGACCAGCACCAGCGCGCGGTTGGCCTGGCTGGGGGTGAAGTAGTGCCGGTCGGCCTCAAGGGTCGCCGGTGCGTCGGGTGGGTCGTCGCAGGCGAGCATAGTGCGTTTTACCGTCTGGGT
>JALHTV010000282.1 GCA_022866005.1 Phycisphaerae bacterium | reverse complement strand
GCGGCGAGCGACTCGGTGACGATCGCGTCGGTGTGGTGGCTGCCATAGGTGTTGATGTGCTCGATGGCCGCGCCGAGGTCGTCCACCACGCGGACGGCCAGGATCAGCTCCAGGTATTCCTTGCGCCAGTCGTCCTCACTCGCGGTTTTCATTGCGGGCACGAGCTTGCGGCTGCGGTCGCAGCCGCGGAGTTCCACGCCCTGCTCCATGAGCGCCGTGGCCACGCGCGGCAGGAAGGCCTTCGCAACGGCGGCGTCGACCAGCAGCGTCTCGGCCGCGTTGCAGATGCCCGGGCGCTGGCACTTGGCGTTGACCACGATGCGCTCGGCCATGTCCAGGTCGGCCGCGGCGTGGACGTAGACGTGGCAGTTGCCGGCGTAGTGCTTGATGACGGGGATCGTTGCGGCCTCGACCACCGCGCGGATGAGCGCCTCCCCGCCGCGGGGGATGATCAGGTCGATCAGGCCCTCGGCGCGGCACAGGGCGGTCACGATCGCGTGGTCGGTGCTCTCTACCACGGTGACCGCCGCGGCCGGGAGCTTGGCCGCCTCCAAGGCGCTCCGCAGCGCCTGGGCGATCGCCAGGTTGGAGTGCAACGCCTCCTTGCCGCCGCGGAGGATGCAGGCGTTGCCGCTCTTGAGGCACAGCCCGGCCGCGTCGGCGGTGACGTTGGGTCGCGACTCGTAGATGATGCCCACCACGCCGATGGGCACGCGGCGTTTCTCCACGCGCAAGCCGTCGGGCCGATAGGCCGCCGAGATCGTCGCGCCGACCGGGTCGTTCTGGGCGGCGATCTGCTCCAAGCTCGCGGCCATGGCCTCGATCCCCGCGTCGGTGAGGCGCAGGCGATCGATCAGGGCCTCGCTCAGCCCCGCCTGGCCGGCGGTGGCCAGGTCCTTGGCGTTGGCGGCGGTGATCGCCTTCTTGCCGTCGCGCAGCGCGACCGCGGCCCCGTGCAGCGCCGCGTTGCGGGCACCCCCGGCGGAGCTGGCGAGCACCGCGGCCGCGGCCCGGGCAGCCGTGGCGATCTTCTTGACGTGCTGGTCGGCGTCCATCGGCGTCTCCAAGCTTGGGACGTGTGGGATTATAACCGCGACGGTCCGTCGGCTGCCAGGGCCGCGCCGTGCGGGGAAACGCAGGCGGGGCGGGAGGGCCTAGGGTGAGGCCGACTCAGCGGGGCGCTTGTCGAGCCGGAAGTTCACCTGCGGCGGCGCGCGGTCGAGCTGGACCTGGAGATTCGGCGGAAAGCGAATCGTCACCGCCCGGGCCGCCCAGGTCTCCATGGGCTTGCGGTCATCCTCGCGCAGGACGATGTAGGCCTCGACGTCCTTGGCGTCCAGCTTGTCCAGGTCCGTCTTGGGTCCGGACACCGTGATCTCCGGCCGCCACTCCAGCGCATCCTTGCGGACCAGCTCGTAGTTCCTCAGGTCGTCCCAGTCCGGCAGCACCAGCACCCGCACGGTGATGACGAGGTTCTTCTTGGCCGTGCGCTGGCGGATGTCGAGGGTCGCCTTGACGGTGTTCTGGTCCAGGCGGACGGGGACCCCGGCGATCTCGGGGAAGATTTCGAAGGTCACTTCGACCGGCCCCGTGGGCCGGCCGCTGAGATCGACCTCCTTGGTCTTCAGGACCGCCGGGCCCTTGGCGACGATCTGGTCCCACAGGCCCTGGGGGACGGTGACGCCCACCGGTGGGGCGCTGGGCGGCTCGGCGAGGTCGGCGCCGGAGACCCCCAGCTCCACGGGGACGGTCTGGTGCACCAGGCTGTCCAGGCGGAAGGGCACCGAGGCCGGCTCGGCGGAGATGACGCGCAGGCCGCGCTCGGCGATCTGCGGATCGGCGCTGAGGGCCTCGCGGACGTTGACGGTGTGTTGCCCGGGGGTGTAGTCGCGCGTGACGTCCCACAGCACGGAATCCTGGTACTCGCGCTCGAAGCGGTCGAGCTGCTCGCGGCTGCCTTCCACCTTGAACTGGACGCGCGTGTCGACCGCGTCCACGATCGCGTCGTTGGCGGCGATCAGCGCCATCTGGCTGGCCGCGGGGGCGACCAGTCGCAGCGTGGCCGTGAGCGTCCGGTGGTCGGTGAAGCGCATGTCCGCGTAGACCCAGATGAGCACGGTCACCACGGCCACCCACAGCGCCGTCCTGACCCCCGCCGTCCACCTAGGGCGGCGGAGCCATTGCACATCCAGCTTGTAGCGACCTATCGGGGTCATGGCGTCGTGTCCGGGCTTGGGGCCTGGTGGCGGCGGGGCAGCCGGGGTGCGGCCAGCAGCGTCCGCAGGGCCTCGAGCAAATTCTCCACCGCCAGTCCCAGGTACAGGTGGCCCTCGTAGGCCAGCGACACCCTGCCGGTCTCCTCGCTGACGACGATGACGACGGCGTCGCCCTCCTTGGCCAGGCCCAGCGCCGCCCGGTGGCGGCTGCCGAGGGAGGGATCGACCTCTTCGCTCTCGGCCAGGGGGAACTGGCAGCCCGCGGCGGCGATGCGTCCGTCGCGGATGATCACGCCCATGTCATGCAGGGGGCTGCCGGGGTAGAAGATCGTATTCAGCAGCGGGGCGGTGAGGTTGGCGTTCAGGACCGTCCCGGCCTGGATGAAGCTGCCCAGGCCCACCGTCCGCTCGACGGCGATGATGGCGCCGATCCGGTTGCGCGACAGGTACGCGGCGCTGTCGGCCAGCGTGTTGGCCACGTGCTCGATCTGCCCGCGGGCGGAGCGGAAGAACCGCGCCTGGCCGATCTGGATGAACGCCTGCCGCAGCTCCGGCTGGAAGGCCACCACCACCGCCGCAAAGGCAAACAGCAGAAAGTGCCCGTACAGCAACTGGATTCGCTGCCAGCCCAGCCGCTCGGGCAGCATGAGGATCACCACGTACACGCAGGCCAGCAGCAGCGCGAACCCCTTGACCAACCGGGCCCCGCGCGTGCCGCGAAGGAACCGCATCACCCACCAGACCACCGCCCCGATGAGGACCAGCTCGACGAGGATGACCACCGGGTTGTACGTTCGCACCCGCTGAAGGTACAACGAGATGGCCTCGAGGATCGCTCTCATCCGGCTCGTTCGGCGCGCAAGGGCGCCGCATCAGCATACCTCATCGTCCGCACGGACGGGAGGGCTATAGACAATAGCCTGGATTTCAGCCTCCGCGTGCTTGGTCGATGGCCGCGGCCACTTTCAGGGCCTGCACGGTCGCCGCCACGTCGTGGACGCGGAAGATGGTCGCCCCGCGCCCCCAGGCCGCCAGGCAGGCCGCCAGGCTCCCGGGTAACCGATCGGCGGGGTCCGCCGCGCCCGTCAGCTCACCGATGAACCGCTTGCGCGATGCGCCCACGCACACCGGCCGGCCCAGGCTCGCCAGCTCCCCCAGGCCCGCGAGCAGCGCCAGGTTGTGCTCCGTGCGCTTGCCGAAGCCTAGACCTGGGTCCACGATCAACCGCTCGCGCGGCAGCCCGGCGGCCTCGGCGGCGGCCAGGCGCCGGGCCAGAAACGCCCGCACCTCGGCTACCACGTCGTCGTAGTGCGGGTCGACCTGCATCGTCTTGGGCTCCCCGGCCATGTGCATCAGCACGACGCCCGCCTTCGCCCGGGCCGCCAGGGGGAACATCCCGGGATCATCCCGCCCGGCGGAGACGTCGTTGATGATCCTCGCCCCCTCCTGGAGGCCAAAGTCCGCCACGGCGGCAAGGGTGGTGTCGATGCTGACCAGCACCGGCAGCTTGGCAACCTGGGGGAGGATGTCGCGCAGGCGGGCGATCTGCTCATCGGCCCCCACGCGGTCGCTGCCGGGGCGGGTGGACTCAGCGCCCAGGTCGATGACGTCGGCCCCGGCGGCGGCCATCGCCTCGGCATTGGCGATGGCCTGCGGCGGTGACAGGAACACCCCGCCGTCGGAGAAGCTGTCGGGGGTGACGTTGAGGATGCCCATCACGACCGCCCGATGCGTGCGATGGGACTGCAAAGTATCGTCAAGCGTGGCTGACATGGCTGCACGTGCGGGGCTTGCTGGGCTGGGGGATCGCCCCGGCCTGGTCGGGAGGCGCCTGGACGGTCGGGGCGGCCTTGGGCGCCACCTCGGGGGCGCCCTCGCCGCGGGCGCGCTCGCGGTCGAGCAGCTCACCCACGGTGGGCTTGTCCAGCACCTCGCCCTCGACGATCCGGCGGACCTCCTCCCCGCTGAGCGTCTCGTACTTCAGCAGTGCCTTGGCCAGGGCGTCGACCTCCTTGCGGCGCGACTCCAGCACGCCTTTGGTGTCGCGCTCGGCCTCGGCCATGATCGTGGCGATCTCCTCGTCGATGATCTGGGCGGTCTTTTCGGAGTATTCCTTGCCGACCAGGTCCACGATGGCCGTCCTTCCCGGGTCGGGCCCGTAGCGGACGAAGCCCAGGCGCTCGCTCATGCCCCAGTCCATCACCATCCGCCGCGCCAGATCGGTCGCCTGGGCGATGTCGCTGGCCGCGCCGCTGTCCACGTCGCCGCAGAACATCTGCTCGGCGGTCCGCCCGGCCACCGCCACGCGGATGAAGGCCAGGCAGTAGTGGCGGGTGTACATGTAGCGGTCCTTCTCCGGCAGGGAGAAGGTCGCCCCGCCCATCTGCCCGCGCGGGATGATGGAGACCTTGTGGAGCGGATCGGTGCCCGGGGTGAGCAACTGCACCAGGGCGTGGCCGGCCTCGTGGTAGGTGGTCATTTCCTTTTCGCGCTCGTCGATGACGCGGCTCCTGCGGGCCCGGCCCCAGCGGACCTTGTCGCGGGCCTCCTCAAAGTCGCTGTGGTCGATGCGGTCCTTGTCGGCCATGGTCGCGGCGATGGCCGCCTCGTTGACCAACGCCGCCAGGTCCGCCCCGCTGAACATGGGCGTGCCGCGGGCCAGGCGCTCGAGGTCCACGTCCGGGCCGCACTTGACCTTGCTGGCGTAGATCTTGAGGATCTGCACCCGCCCGTGGAGGTCCGGCAGGGGCACGTTGATCTGGCGGTCGAACCGCCCGGGGCGGGTCAGGGCCGGGTCCAGCACGTCCTGGCGGTTGGTGGCCGCGATGACGATGACCTGATCGGACGTGTCGAACCCGTCCATCTCCACCAGGATCGCATTGAGGGTCTGCTCGCGCTCGTCGTGCCCGCCGCCGTTGAAGCCCAGCCCGCGGCGGCGCCCGACGGCGTCGATCTCGTCCAGGAAGATGATGCAGGGGGCCGTGTCCTTGGCCTGCTTGAACAGGTCCCGCACGCGGCTGGCGCCCACGCCCACGAACATCTCCACGAAGTCGCTGCCGGAGATGGAGAAGAACGGCACGTCGGCCTCGCCGGCAATGGCCTTGGCGAGCAGCGTCTTGCCGCAGCCGGGCTCACCCACCAGCAGCACACCGCGGGGAATCCGCCCGCCGAGGCGCTGGAACTTGCGCGGGTTCTTGAGGAACTCGATGATCTCGTGGACTTCCTCCTTGGCCTCGTCGATGCCCGCGACGTCGTTGAACGTCACGCGCGTGAGCTCCTTGGTGGTCACGCGATGCCGGGACCGCCCGAAGCTCCCCAGAAACCCGCTGCCGCCGCCCACGGCCGCCCCCAGCCGGCGGAACAGCAGGAAGTACAGCAGCAGCACGAACACCACCGTCACCAGCAGTTGCATCGGCAGGCCTTCCCACCAACTGGCCGTCCTGATGTAGAGCTGCGCCCTCCCGGGGAAGCGGGCCAGGGCCGCGTAGATGCGCTGGTGGAAATCCTTGTCGGCCTTGTAGGAGTAGACCACGTAGAACTTGCGCGACTCCCCCTTGGCCAGGCCGTCGGTGTCCTCGGCGAGCTGACCCTCGATGCGGGTCTCGCTGGCGACGACGTCGCCCACGACCTGCCCGCTCTCCAGGTATGTCCAGAACTGGTTGCTGGGGATCTGCCGCCGTCCCTCGCGCATCTGGCCCAGGTACATCATCATCGCCAGGCCGACCGAGACCACCAGCACCCAGCCAAACAGCGACCGGCTGAACCGTCCGGGCAGCTGCGGGCTGGGGGGCTTGGGTTTTTCGGGGGTCCGGTTGTTCATGCGGTGTCCTGCCGAGGAAGGCCCTAGGACTATTCTACCATCTTATCGTTTATTCGCACGGCAGACCAGCAGAGTTTCCCGCCTGCTGGGTGAAGGCCGGGGGCGGCCGAGCTGCGGGCCCGGGGCGTCTAGGTCCTTTGGGCCGCGAGTTCCTCGTGGCGCCAGGGGCGGAGGATGCCCTTGGAGTCCAGGTACGCCTCGCAGCGGGTCATCATGCCCGCGTCGTTGCTGTGCCCGTCGAACTGGAGGCTCAGGAAGGGCTTTCCCGAGGCCGGGCGGATGAAGTGCTTGATGAAGGAGTCCGGGCCGCACTTGAAGTTGGTCACGGCGATGATATGCAGGTTGGGGTGCTGGGCGACGATCTTGGCCGCGGCCAGGATCTTCCGGCCCAGGTCCCAGTACATGGAGTCGTTGATGTCGCGGATGTCCAGCGGATCGGTGTCGATGAAGTCGATGGGGACGACGTTGACGCCGTAGTAGTCGCGGAGCTTGCCCGCCAGCGACAGGTTCATGCCGACATCGTGCACGTTGTAGGGCCGGCCCACCAGGACGATCCCCGGCTCGCCAGTGGCGACCAGCGTCTCCAACGCCCGCCGCCCGGCCTCGAGGACCTGCTGGTTGAAGCGGGCCTGGGCCTGGAAGCCCGCCTTGGCAGCCCCGCGGACCCTGCGCCCGGGCACGCCCAGAGGCTCCAGCGCCGCGCTCAGCTCCCGCGTGACCACCTTGGGGCCCTGGCGGAAGTGCACCGTCGGGGTGATGAACTTCGCCGCTGCGGCCGCCAGGGCCGG
>JALHTV010000281.1 GCA_022866005.1 Phycisphaerae bacterium | reverse complement strand
CGGCAGCCGCACGTTCTCGCTGGCGAACAGCGGCTGCGTGTTCCGCTGCCTGAACTGCCAGAACTGGGACATCTCCCAGCGCAAGCCCGAGGAGACCAAAGACCCGCGCGGCCCGGAGCTGCGCCTCCGCGCGGGCGTCGCGGCGATCTCGTCGGGCGACCTGGAACGGTTGAGCCTGTTTCCCGAGGACGCCGCCGCGCTGGCCGCGTCCCTGGGCTGCCCGTCGATCGCTTACACCTACTCCGAGCCGATCGCGTATTTCGAGTACGCCCGCGACACGGCGCAGGCGGCCCGGGCAGCCAAGCTGCGGAACATCCTGGTCACCTGCGGGTCGTTCGAGCCTGAATCGCTGCGCGACATCGGCCGGTTCATCGACGGGGCGCACGTGGACCTCAAGGGCTTCGACGAGGACGTGTACCGCAAGCTCAACACCGGCCGGCTCCAGCCCATCCTGGACACGTGCAAGACGCTGCGGGAGATGGGCGTGTGGGTGGAGGTGGTGAACCTGGTCGTGCCGACCTACACGGACAAGCTGGAGGTCATCCGGCGGATGTGCGGGTGGCTCGCGGCGAAGCTGGGGCCGGATTGCCCGCTGCATTTCTCGCGATTCATCCCGATGCACAAGCTCACCTACCTGCCGCCCACGCCCGCCGACACGCTGCTGGAGGCCCGGCGGATCGCCCAGGCCGAGGGGCTGCGCTACGTCTACGTGGGCAACATCCCGGGCACGCCGGACGTCCAGAACACCCGCTGCCCGCACTGCGGCAAGGTCGTCGTCGAGCGCAGCACCTACGCCGTCCTGGCCCGCTACCTCGAGGAGGCCGGGCACTGCGCCTTCTGCCAAACGACCGTCCCCGGGGTGTGGAGTTAGCGCCCGTGGGAGGGCGCTGGGAACACTAGGCTCACGATGTTTGCCCAGAGCACGGGCCCGAAGGAGTTGGTGGCCCGCGGAGATACTTGAATTCGTCCTCCTCTAGGAGGCAAACCCTGTTACTGGTGGCCAGTCGAACCGCTTCAGCCATGCGATTGGCTCGGGCTACCATTGGCTCAACCTGCTTGTTTGTCCACCGTAAGTATTCGATAACGTCCGCGACCTTTGAAGGCAGTTTGTAACCCCTGGAATCGCTCGCGATTAGTACACCCGCGTCCCTCAGGTTGGCGACCACGAGTGTCTGGAACTGACGCAATGTCATTTCGCGGGGAACCTGAATGCTGCCAATGATCTCAGCAGCATGAACATAAGCCTCTGGATCAATGTGCAGTGCGTAGAACAATAGATACTTGAGGGACGCCACCTGGTTCCGGATGTCTTCATCTCCAGTAGCGTGACGCCCCTCGATGAACTTGCGCGCCCGCTGCATCGCAGCCTTCCTCACCCTGATATCGTCTGCTGTCTCTGTTACTCTAACCGGAGATGGTTCTTGCCATGGCCATCCTCGGAGCTGGACCCAGGGAGTAGTCGCCCTTTGTATTTCGTCCGCTCGAGGAGACAGTTTCTTCCGGTCGATGCACCGTCCCAGCGAGCCGCAGATTACGTCTGCCGCCTGGAGAAACACATCTTTGAGGGCACTGCCCCATTCCATGGCGGAAGGCTCGAATAGCGTGTTCAGGTGGTGGTGATCCTCTAAGAAGGTCTTGAACTTGACCATGAAGTCCGACTTGCCAACCCGATCAGCAGTCAGGTGCAATGAGGGGAACGTTTCATATAGCTCATCATAAAGCTTGCGGTTCAAAAAACTGCGGAATGGCCGCTGGAACCGTAGCCCACTGTCCTTGCGGATAAGATCCTTGTCCACCACTAGAGCGATCCCATGCACCCCCTTTCCTCGGAGGTCTTGGAGCACCCGCAGACGCCGGTCAACATTATCCCCAATGCTTGACGACTTCATCGGACCTGACTGGAAGTGCGCTGACCTAACCTGGTCAAGTTCAGAACGCAATTCCTCGGTCTCGCTGTCTTGGACCATGACAGCAGCCACAATGTAGTGGGTGGTCACATTGTCTATGCTGGTGTCCAGGTTCGGGTCCCCATACTCGTCAGCAAATGCTCTCATTTCGGCCATTGTCGCTTTCCCCATCGTCTGCCACAGGGTGCGGAACCCCGGGGAGCGTCACTACCAGGATGATATACCCCAGTGTCCGAGGTCCCCAGCTCGGGTATTCGTCAGAACCCGGCACACTGTTGATAACCCAACGATTGTACCACCCCTGCGGGAACGCTCCACCCCGCAGCTATCCTCCCAGGGCCCAAATTTCGAGCAGGATGATTTCCCTGGGGAGGTGGTCATCGCGCCAGGATCTACGTGACCCTGTCCCGACAAGTGGCCCCCGGCGGGCACTGCGCCTTCTGCCGCACCACCATCCCCGGCGTGTCGTCCTAACGGCCGAGGGGTGGCTGTTTCTGATCATGTGCGGGAGATAGAAGAGGTCGTGGGGTTGCTCAAATAGACTTTGCATAGGTTCTTCTTGTGTTCGTTGCGAGCGCAGGTACATTATGGAAGTGTGCTACACGGTCCGGCTTCGAGGTTCGTCTCGCCGAGTACGGTACTCTTGGGGAAGTCTGCTGGCCAAGTTAAGCACTAGGGCCGACGATATGCCGCCGGGATCCCCCGACGGCGTTGTGTGGTGGTGGCGGAACCGGCAGACGCGCCGGGTTGTCAACCCGGTGATACCAGAGTATCGTGCGAGTTCGAATCTCGCCCACCACACATTTTTTGGAGAAAGAGTTGACAAAGTCGGAATCGGGGTCGATAATACTTTCAGATACTCTGGTAATGCTGGGCGATGGCCCGGCGCGATCTGTAGCGACGCCGCGATGACAAGCGGCGTCCTTTTTTGTGGGGACGGCAAACGAAACCACCACCATCGGCGGAGGCGCTTGGAGCGGTGGGGCGGCCTGAGTATGCTAAGGGATCCGTGGCCAGGTCCAACCCACGACAATATGAGCCGGCCGTGCTGAAGGCCGAGAGCTTCGCCCACACCGTCGAGGGCTTCAACGCCGCCGACCAGGAGCTGTACCCCCAGGAGATCCCCAACAGCCGCGCGTGGGAGTTTCTGTCGGCGAACATTCCTCTGCTGGACTGTCCCGACCAGGGGATCCAGGAGGTCTACTACTTCCGCTGGTGGACGTTCCGCAAGCACATCCGCCGCACGGAGCAGGGGGTGGTCTTCACCGAGTTCCTCGCACCGGTCCGCCACGCCGGCCCGCACAACACGATCAGTTGCGCCTTGGGCCATCACATCGCCGAAGGCCGCTGGCTGGCGGATCGGCGGCACCTGGACCAGACCGTGCACTTCTGGCTGCGCGGCGAGGGCGCCCGGCCGCAGGCGCACCTGCACAAATACAGCAGTTGGCTGGCCCATGCGCTGCTGGGGCGGTTCTGCGTGGATGGCCAGGGCCGCTTTATGCTGGACCTGCTGGACGACCTCGTGGCCGACTACCGTCAGTGGGAGGCCGAGCGACTGTTGCCGGACGGGTTGTTCTGGCAGTACGACGTGCGCGACGGCATGGAGGAGTCGATCAGCGGTTCGCGGACCGCCCGCAACGCCCGTCCGACCATCAACAGCTACATGTTCGCCAACGCCCGCGCGATCGCCCTTGTGGCCGAGCGCGCCGGGCGCAGCGAGCTGGCGGCGGAATTTGCGGCCAAGGCCGCGCGCCTCAAGGAGCTGGTGCAGACGCACCTGTGGGACTCCCGCGCGGGGTTCTTCAAGGTGCGCCTGGAGGGCGACGGCCTGGCCGACGTCCGCGAGCTGCTCGGCTACACGCCGTGGTTCGTCCACCTGCCCGACGGCGGCTACCAGGACGCCTGGCGGCAGCTCACCGACGAGCAGGGCTTCGCGGCGCCGTTCGGGCCGACGACGGCGGAGCGACGGCATCCGAAGTTCACCATCGCCTACGACGGCGATGACTGCCAGTGGAACGGGCCGAGCTGGCCGTTCTCCACGTCGGTCACGCTGACGGCGCTCGCCAACGTGCTGAACGATTACCGCCAGGACGTGGTTGGGCCGGCGGACTACGTCGCGGGGCTGTCCACCTACGCCGCCAGCCACCACCTGACCCGCGACGACGGGTCGGCCGTCTGCTGGATCGACGAGAACCTGCACCCCTTCACCGGCTCCTGGCTCACGCGGGAGCGCAAGAAGGCCAAGCCCAACTTTTGCGAGCGCGGCAAGGACTACAACCATTCCACCTTCTGCGACCTGGTGATTACCGGCCTGGTCGGCCTGCGCCCGCGAGCGGACGATACCATCGAGGTCAATCCACTCGCCCCTGCCCAGTGGGACTACTTCTGCCTGGATGGCGTGGGCTACCACGGCCGGTCGGTGACCGTTCTGTGGGACCGCGCCGGGCGTCGCTACGGGCGCGGGGCGGGCCTGGCGATCCTCGTCGATGGGCGGGAGCTGGCGCGCCGCGAGGACCTGGGCCGGCTGACCGCGACGCTGCCATCTGTCTGAGCGCGGCCGCTCCCTGCGGCTAGAATGAGGCAAATGGACAGTCTGACCCATGCCCTGATCGGCGCCGTAGTCGCCCAGCTCGGCCTGCGGCAGCGCATCGGCCGCGAGACCACGTGGGTGATGGCCGGGGCGGCCATGTTGGCCGACCTGGACACCCTGGCCGCGCCGCTGATGAATCTGACCGGGGTGGAGGTGGACGACCTGACGCGGATCACCGTCCACCGGGGGCTGAGCCACTCGCTGCTGGCGGCCCCGGTGATCGCGCTGCCGGTGGCGGCGCTGTGGTGGTGGTCGCGGCGGCGGTGGGCGCAGACCCGCCGGGCCGGCTCGGACGCCGTCACGCGCCGGCGACCTTTTGCGCTGCTCTACGTGGCGGCGCTGCTGGCCGCGGTGTGTCATCCGCTGCTGGACTGGTGCACCAGCTACGGCACGCAGCTGTTTGCCCCGATCAGTCACGCGCGCCTGTCGCTGGACGCGATCCCGATCGTCGACGTCTTCTTCACCCCGCTGCTGGCGGTGACGGTGCTGGCGTGTTTCCTGGTGCGCGAGATTCGTCGCGGGGTCGCGGCACGGGCGACGCTGGCGATCGGGTGGACGGGCTTTGCGTTGGCGGTCGGGTACATCGCCGTCGGCAGGGTGATGCACGATGTCGCGGTGCAGCGCGCCCTGGCCGTCGCAGGAAGCTCACCCGTCCGCAGCGCCAACGCCTACCCGTCGGTGGGGTCGATCTTCCTGTGGCGGGGGGTGGTCCGCACGGACGCCGGTTGGCAGATCACCCGCCAGAACCTCTGGTTCCCCCCGCCCGCCCAGCCGACCGTCGCCGGGCAGGACGAGAACGAATGGGTGGCCCGCGCGAACGGGCTGGAAGAGGCCAAGACCTGGCAGTGGTTCGCCCAGGGGCAGGTGCGGTCGGTCTACCATCACCGCGACGGCCTGCACATCGTGGAGCTGCACGACATGCGCTACGGGCTGGCCATGGGCGACGTGCAATCGCTGTGGGCGCTGCGCGTGACGTTCGACCAGGCCGACCCCGCGAGCCCGCGCGTGGAGCGCGTGATGAACTTCCGGGGCATCTCCTTTGGCCGGCTGGTGCGGCGGGCCTGGGGCGAGCTGTGGCGGCGATAGGGGACGGGGACCCGTCGCATCCGCGGGTGGCTGCGGGGTCGGTGGGGATCAAAGAAGACCAGAAAAGCACCCGGCGGTAACATCTCGGTAACAACTGTGCTCTACCATGTCTGCGGATTAGGTCCGGTGTGCTTGGACCTGGACAACTGAAAGGAAACGATCATGAGACGGGGCATGTGTGTTGCGGTTGTGGCGGCCTGGCTGCTCGCATCGGCGGGTCTGGCCAGTGCTGAACAGGCCTCGGTGCTTCTCGAGAAGGGCATCTACACCGAGGAGACTCAGGGCGACCCTAGCGCGGCGATCCCCATCTACCAGCAGGTCCTGGCCGAGACCCAGGCCGACCGCCAGGTCATCGCCCAGGCGCACTTCCACCTGGCGATCTGCCACAGGAAGCTCAAACAGGACGCCAAGGCGCGCGAGCTGCTGAAGCAGTTCGTTCAGCAGTACCCCGACCAGGAGGCGCTGGTCGCCAAGGCTAGGCCCATCCTGGAGGAGCTGACCGAGTTCGACCCGGCGACACTCATGCCGCCCGATACGCTGCTGTACGTCGAGATGGGCAGCCCCGGCGCCCAGTTGGAGAAGGTGCTCAACATGCTGGAGGGGACCCCATTCGCCAATCCCCTGACGGCCCTGCCGGGGGCGGCTTCCCAGCCGGCCGAGGGGGCCGCGTCGCTGCCGTCGCAGCCGGGTGAGGCGTATCCACCGTATCCCGGGGCTCCCCAGAAGACCCCCGGCCAGATCATGCAGGCCATGCTTAATCCGAGCATGATCAAGGAATTCAAGAAGATCCGCGGCGCCGCGATGGGCTTGAAGGGCCTGCCGATCGGGAGATCGGCGCCGGTGGTGGCTGTGCTCCGGCCAGGGGAGAGCGACGCGATCCGCGGGATTCTGACGGCGGTGTTGATGGCCGCCGGCCAACCCGTTGCGCCCATCGAGGGGATGCAGGTGGTCCAGTTCGAGAGTGAAGCCGCGTGCGCGTTCGACGACGAGGTGTTCATCGTGGCCTCGCCGCCCTCGCAACTGGAGTGGTGCGTGCGTCAGTACAAGGGCGCCGAGCAACCCAGCCTGGCCACGGCCAACTCTTCGTTCACCTCCCTCGCCCCCGCAGCATCGCGCCGCAAGGATGCGCTGACCGTGTGGGCCGACCCCGCCCGCTGTCTGGAGGCCGCCCGACCCATGATCGGCGGCGGCGGGATGCGCGACCTGGCGATGATCACCGCCCTGGCGGACATTCCGAACATGAAAGGCGCGGTGGGGCGGCTGCGCCTGGTGGAGAACGGCCTGACGATCGAGGTCACCGTCGCCTACGCGCCGACGCACCGGTCCTTGTTCTATGATCTGGTTCGCACGCCAGCGATGTCCGGAGCGGCCTTCGGCGCCGTGCCCCAGCAGGCTGTGGCGATGGCGGGTCTGGCGCTTCAGCCGGCCGCTCTCGCAGGAGATCCCAGCGCGGGGATCGATACCCGTACCGCCCTCGTGCAGCACGTCACGGGCCTGGACCTGGGCAGAGAGCTGTTCGGCAACATCCAGGAGATCGTGGTGTTCCTGGATGCCCCCGGAGAGGGGATTGCCGGTCCCGACCGGGGTGTCACCTTCTGGCGGTTTGCGACCCGTTCGCTGGGCGCGGTGATCGTCTCGCGCGATCCAGCCCAGACGCGGGCGGTGCTGGACCGGCTGCTGAGCCTGCCTGGGACGTTGTCCGGGGTGGCCTCGACGCAACCGGCGCCCGACAAGACCGAGTACGATCTGGTCTCGACCGGAGAGGGCAAGCTCACCGCCTACCTGGCCCAGGAGGGTCACACGACGGTCCTGTCCCTGAACCCGACGGTCCGCGATGCGGCGCTGGAGGCGCTGCGCGGCGGCCGCAACGCTCGCACCGGCGGCCCGCTCGCCAAGGCCCTGGCTGAGACGCAGGGCGACAGCAAGGTCGTGATGGTGAGCGTCGGCGGGATCCTCCGCCTGATCGACGCGGCTAACCCGCCTCCTGCGACGACCCAGCCGACGACTGGCCCGGCGGCGCCGTCAACGTTGGCGCAGCTCGCGGCGGCCCTTGCCAACACGACCGCCCGGGTGGAGACGATCGAGCAGGACGACACCTTCACCCTCCGGTTGACCCTCGCTGAGGTCCCGCCGCTCAAGGATGTCTTCCCCCTGTTCATGCAGCTCCAGCAGGAGCAGGCCGCTCGCAACAGGGTCAGGCATGAGGCCGCTATTGCGAGATTCGATGCGGAGCAAGCCGCGTCGGTGCAGAGGCACACTGAGGCCTTCAAGGCAAGACTCGGGGAGACCCAGAGGGCCCGCTTCGAAGCTGAAGTGGCTGCAGCGGCGGCGCGGGGTGAGCAGATCGTCCCGCTAATGCTCCGGACCACAGCCGACAAGTTCGTCGGTGCCCTCGGCCGGGGCGACCAGGCGGTGATTACGGAACTCATCCTCCCGGATTTGGAGGCCCAGACGAAGGTAGCCGACGTTATGACCAAGGCCGACTTCTCCACCTTCCGCGTCCGAGAGGTCCGGCGCAACGGACCCATCGGCGTCGCGGTGGCCATGGATGATCCGCCCGCCGGCCGGGCGCCGGCGGGGACGCTGGTCATCATGCTCCACGTGACGGAAGAGTCCGTCTGGCGCGTGTTCGACCTGAAGTACGTCGCGCTGGATCAGGCCTGGCGCCAGGCGACTCAGCCGTCTACCCAGCCGTCCACCGGCAGCGGGCCAGGCCCCCGTCCCGGTCCCGATCCCGAGCCCTGGTGAACGGCGGGGTAGGTCCGGCGATCCGAAGGAGACTCCCAAGGCGCCCCTGGACATGTTCGGTAGAAGCACCAATCCGGGCACGGGCCGCAGCGGGCGGGTGTGGCCCGTGCTGGCTGCGCTGCTAGCCACGGTGATCATTCCGTCGGCCTGCATGCTGTGGTTCATGGACGCTGCGATGCGGAACGAGGCCCTGGCCGTGCGGCAGCGGCTTGTCCAAGCCTACGGCAGCGAGGCCGCCAAGGCCGCCAAGCGGTTGGACCCCTACTGGGCCGCCCGCACCGAGAAGCTCATCCTTCCTGTGGGCTTATCGCCCCCGGAGGCGTTCCAGCATCTGGTGCGCGCGGGCCTGGCCGACGGGTTCATTCTCCGTGACCAGGCCGGGGGCGTCGTGTATCCGGTACCCCCCTCCGTGGCCGCCGGGCGCGTGGGCCGGGTGCCTGCGGGCCTGCTGGCGGGTGCGGCCTTGGAGCAGGATGGCAAGGCGGCCCAAGCCGCCGCCGTCTACGCCGCGGTCGCCGCCCAGACCTCCCAAGGCGACCTAGCGGCCCAGGCCGCGGTTGCCCAGGCGCGATGCCTGGCGAGGGCGGGGCGGAAGGACCAGGCCATCGAGGTGCTGGTCGCGTTGATGGGCGCCGAGCAGCTCGCCGAGGCACGCGACGACGAGGGAAGGCTCATCGTCCCCGGGGCGGGGCTGTTTGCCCTTCAGCTCATGGGCGACGACCGGGCAGGCGGCTTCCGTGCGGTGGCCGACCGACTGGCCGCCTGGCTGAACGACTATGCTGGCGCAGCGATGGGCTCGAGCCAGCGGCGCTTCCTCATGGCCGCGCTGCGGGAGGTCGACCCCTCCGCGGCGGTCCTGCCCACGCTGGAGGCGGAAGACCTGGCCGCGGAGGTCCTGGCGCGCGGGCCGGTGGAGCCCGCGCCGATGCGCCTGTCACCGTCGGCCGTCGCCGGCGTGCACCTCCTGGCCGGGGCCGACGGACGCGTGATCGCCTTGCTGCGGCAGGACCGCGTCCTGACGGACACACGCCGCGCCTTCGATGCCGAGCCCCTGGCCGGGATGCGGCTGACGCTGACGCCGCCCGGCGCTGCGGGCGCCCGCGGCGAGCCGTTCCTGATGCAGCCGGCCGGAGCGGCAATGCCCGGCTGGACGCTTCGCGTGGACCTCACGGGCGGGGACCCCTTCGCCTCGGCCTCGCAGCGGCAACGGGCGGTCTACATCGGGACGGCTACGGCGGGGATCGTGGCCGTGGTGCTGCTGGCGCTGTCGGTGACCTTCTACCTCGGGCGGCAGGTGCGCCTGACGCGCTTGAAGAACGACCTGATCGCCACCGTCAGCCATGAGCTGAAGACCCCGCTGTCGTCCATGCGGCTGCTGATCGACACGCTGCTGGAGGACCGCTATCGCGACATCGAGCAGGCCCGGGAGTACTTCGCCCTCATCTCCAAGGAGAACGAGCGCCTCACGCGGCTGATCGACAACTTCCTGAACTTCTCGCGGATGGAGCGGAACCGCCGCGCGTTTGTGTTCGCCCCGCTGAGCGTCGAGGAGATCCTCGCGGCGGTCATGCGAGCCGTGCCGGACCGCATCACGCACCCGCCCGGCCAATTCGAGCTGGAGGTGGCCGACGACTGCCCGCCCATTTCCGGCGACCGCGACGCCCTGGTCACGGTCGTGCTGAACCTGCTGGACAACGCGCACAAGTACTCCGGCGACCCGCGGCGCATCGTCCTGCGGGCCTGGGGGCGCAACGGGCGACTGCACGTGTCGGTGAGTGACAACGGCATCGGGCTGTCGCGCCGTGCGGCCCGGCGGGTCTTCGACCGCTTCTACCAGGTGGACCGCAGCCTCTCGCGGGCCGCCGGGGGTTGCGGACTGGGGTTGAGCATTGTTAAGTTCGTCGTCGAGGCCCACGGCGGCACGGTGACCGTGGCCAGCCGGGTGGGTGAGGGCAGCACGTTCACGATGAGCCTGCCGACGCTGAACCTCCTGAACCATCGACGGGCGGCCCCCCAGGGAGGCACGGATGGCTGCTGAGACGGTCCTGATCGTCGAAGACGATCCCGCGATGCTCCGCGGGTTGAAGGATAACTTCGAGTTCGAGGGCTACGGGGTGCTGACGGCCGCCGATGGGGAGAAGGGCCTGGAGCTCGCCTGCGACGCCAAGCCCGACTTGATCCTGCTGGACATCATGCTGCCCAAGGTCAACGGCTACGAAATCTGCCGCCTGGTCCGCAAGGCCGGGCTGGACATGCCCATCATCATGCTCACGGCCAAGGGGCAGGAGAGCGACATTATCCTGGGGCTGAACCTCGGGGCCGACGACTACGTCACCAAGCCCTTCAGCATCAAGGAGCTGCTGGCGAGGGTGGAGGCGTTCCTCCGCCGGCGCCGCCGCAGGCAACAGCACGTGTTCCACTTCAACGACTGCGAGCTGAACCTTGCCAGCCACCGACTGGTGCGCCGCGGCCAGGAGGTGGCGCTCACGCCCAAGGAGTTCGCGCTGCTGGAGTACTTCTGCCGCCAGGTGGGCAAGGCGTTGACGCGGGACGAGATCCTGCGGTCGGTGTGGGGGTTTGACGTGTTCGT
>JALHTV010000280.1 GCA_022866005.1 Phycisphaerae bacterium | reverse complement strand
GCATCGCCCAGTCCGCTGCCCCCGATCACGCCGACTTTCACCTTGGCCATCAATGGTTCTCCTTACCTCGAGGGGTCACTCTTCGTCCTGGTGCTCGGGGCTGAGCAGCCTGCGGACCGCCTCCTCCAGCCCCGCCAGCGCCACGGTCTGCGGGAAGGGCTTGCTCAGCGTGCCCGTGACGCGGATCTCCGCAATCTCCCGCGTCAGGCCGCGCAGCAGGCCCTCCACCCCGGCAATCCGCGGCAGGTAGCCCGGCGGCCCGGTCAGAAACGTCAGGTGCAGCGATTCGTCTTTCATGTTCACCCAGCCGGACCCCAGCAGCGACATCGCCGGCCCGCGCAGGGAGATCTCCTCGAAGATCAGCTTCTCGCCTCGCAGGCGGTAGGTCACGTCCCCCTCGGTGAAGGTTTCCTCACCCGGCAGCCACAAGTAGATGATGTGAACGAATCCCAGCACGACGGGCAGCTTGTCGATCCGGGCCTTGGCGATCTTCAGCACGCCGGAGGCCTGGCGGGTCTCGAGCTTCCCGGCGGTGGCGGTCATCTGGATGTTGCCCCGCAACCGGCCCTGCACGTCGAACCCCGGCCGGGTGGTCGGCCCCCCCTCACCGGAGTAGAACAGGTCGTGCAAGTCCAGGTCCTCCACCGACAGGCTCACCCCGTATCGCATGGGTTCGGTCAGCGCGATCTCGGCGAACCCTGCCGCCCGGCCGCCGTGGACGTGGGCCGAGAGGTTGTCGATCCGCATCATCGAGGCGCCCGCCGGCTTGATGATCCGCGCGTGAACGTCACTCAGGCGACGCGGGCCGAGCTTGATCTCGCTGAGCGACAAGTCGGCTTCCACAGCCAGGCTGCCACCGGCACAAGCGACCTGACCCTCCAAGAGGCCCCAGAGGGTCCGTTGGCCGAAGTCCAGATCGACGACCAGGCCCCCCATGCGAACGCTGCCCTCCAGTTCCCACGCCGTCTGCCCCGCCGGGCCGCCCGCGGCCGAGGCCGTCGCTGGGGCCGAACCGGTCGTGGCGGACCGCCGCGGGCGGGTCCAGGCGAGCCGGCGGAAGTCGACGTCGCACACCCCGCCGCTGCCCACGCGACCCATCAGCGCGCTGACCTCCGCGGGCATCGCCGCAGCCAGTCCGGCGGGAATCGGCAGGTCCGTCGCGACCAGGCGGACGTCACCGGAGATGCTCTCGGGGCCTGTGGAAATCACACCCTCCAGGCGAGCGGGCGATGAACCCCCTGCGGTGCTCAGGCCGATCAGCTCGATCCGGTCGGGACTGGCCAGGACCGTGCCCCGCACGCCGGAAAACGCCAAGGCCAAGCCTTCGTGACGAATCTGCATCCCGTGCGGGAGGACCGTCAGCCGATAGTCCACCGGCCCCGGCTCCTGCCCGGACTTGACCGCCAGGTCGATGTCCGCCGGACCGGCAATCGACAATCGACCGCTCACATCGCTCAGCTCCGTGGGCAAGGCCGAGAGCAACCGGTCGTCCATGTGCAGGTCCGCGGCCTTAACGAGCAGGTCCAGGCCCAGTCGCTGGCCTCCCAGCAGCGCGCTGCCGGCGATGACGACCGTTCCGCGGTTGCACAGGCCGGTCAGGTCCTTGAGCGTGACCCGTCCGGGGGTGATCTGGATCTCGCCGCGGGCACCGGTGACCTGGCACGGCACGGCCTCAGGCTGAAACGACAGTTCCTCCACCGCCGCCTGGACCTCGTAGCGGAACGTGCCCGCGGGGTTGCGAAGCAGGCGGCATCGCACCCGGTCGGCCCAGCCGGCGGCGTGGAGCGAGACCATGGCCTCGCGGGCCTGCGGTGGCAGCGCGTCGGTGAGCTCCCAGTCCAACGGCAGGCGCCGGGCCTCGATGGCCAGGTCCATGTCCATCTCTTCACGCCCGGCGTCCAGGAGGCGTCCGCTGACCAGGCAGCTCATCCCGCCCCGCCGGCCGCGCACATCCTCCACGACGACGTCTCGGTTGCGGACCGTCGCCCGGCCGATGAGGTTGTCCACCGGGTAGGGAAACTCACGCGGCCGGGCCGACGTCTGCCCGGTGAACTCGATGGCGGCGTCGACCTGGTCGATCTTTCCCTTGCCGTCCCAGGTCAGCTTCACCGCCCCCGACAGGCGCCCGGAAGGATCGACCACATCCCAGACCTTCTGCACCGGCGACGGCATCGCATCGCGGAATTCGCGGTCCAGGAGCACGTCCTTGCCCGCGATGTCCAGGTGGGTGGCGCCCGGCTTGTCGGCGGGGACGATCACGCCCTCCAGGCCGATGCTCGCTCCGTGGCGGCGCCCGCGGATGCCGCGCAGCGTGACTGCGGCGGGGGTGATCTCGATCTGGCCGGTGATGTCCTCCAACCGGTACGGTACGCGCCGGCAGGTGGCGACCATCCCCTGTGGCCGGGCCGTCGCGCGGTAGTCGATCGTGCCGCCCGGCTCGCGCCAGATCTCGGCGCCCACTTCGCAGCGGCCGATCAGACCGTAATCGCGCGAGAGCCTCTCGAGCAGCCCGGTGAGTTGGCCGCCGGCCTGGGACGGATCGGGCAGCCATACCGACGGGGCGGACGCCGACAGGCGGAAGGGGCTGTCGGCCTCGTAGCCTTCGTACCGGCCCGACAGCACGAACTCCGACCCGCCGGCGGCGGGGACTTGCCCGGCCACGTCGCGCAGCGTCACGCCCGCCTCCTCGAACCCCACCGTCCCAGCCACGTGGGCCAGCTCCAGCCCGCCCTCCTCGGCTGGAAGGGTCAGCGACACGTCCACCAGCCGGCACTCCATGGCCTGGCCCTGGGCGGACGGCTGCTCCGGCCCGACCAGGCGGACCTCGCCGCGGACGTCATAGCGCTGGCGCCACTGGCGGTACTTGCCGGGCAGGGCCTTGTCGAGGTTGGGGATCGGCACGGTCCCGTCCAGTACCCTGGCCTGGCCGGTGCGCAGGTCCAGCGACAGCCGGCCGGAAATCACAGGCTGTCCGCCTTCGCGCTGCTCCTCAAAGGTGATGACGTACTCTCCCTCCTGGCCGGCCGTCATCGACAACGTCACGGGCATCTCGTCGAAGGGGATGCGCAGGCCGTGGTCAACGTCCACCCATCGCAGCCGGCCCTGGCGGACGTGGATCGGGGGCAGGTCCGCGGTGATCTCGCGCGGGGCCGACTGCCCCGCCCTCGGGAAGAAACCCTGAAAGTTGTAGCGGTCCTGCTGGGCATCGTGCTCCAGCGTGACGACCGGTTCCAGGCAGACGACCTCCTGCGGCTCGAGCGTCCTGTGCCACAGCGCCGCCCAGGGCCTGTGTCTCAGCAGGACCGTCTTAGCCCGGAAGAAGGGTTCCGCCGCCGGCTCACCGGGGACGTACACCCTCACCTCCCGCAGCGTCACGCCGGACAGCAGCCCAAAGTGCGCCTGGCCGATCTCCACGCGCCCGCCGGTCAGCGCCTTGAGGTAGTTGCGGGCGTGCCGACGGACGCGATCATCGTGGGTCAACCGCCCGTAGGCGTAGGCGACCCCCAGCAGCGTCGCCAGGATCACCAGCGCCGCCACCCGCCGCCGAGGCGAGACGTACCGCCACAGGCGCCTCCGGCGCGAGAAGAAACGTCGATAGGCCTGGGTGACTCTGTTCATGGCCTCCGCCGGCCCACAATTATATCGGGCCGGGGGACCCGACCGAAGGCGCTGCGTCGTCCAACCCGGCGGCCCGCGGCGGGCGAGTCAGCCCCAGGGCCTGGCTGGACTGCGCCACCGCCTCCCCCAGCGCCTCAGCGGTCAGGCCGCCGCCCCACCTCAGGATCACCCCGCGGCGCTGCGGGCCGGCCAGAAGATAGCAGGCCACCAGGGCCACGCGCCACAGGTCGTACCGGCCGGGGGCACCGGCATCAGTGACCAGCTCGGCCATGCGGTGCAGCACAGCCGAAAGCTCCCCCGCCTTCAGCGGCCAGGTGAGCGGACCGGCGGGGACGATCAGCCCGCGATCGGCCAGGAAGACCTTGGCTGCCTTGCGGGCGCCGCGCTGAACCAGGATGAACTGAAACGCCTCCCCCCGGGCTACGTGCGCGTAGGCGGGGGAGTCCAGACCGCCCAGCCGCTGGAGGTGAGTCTTGAGGGCCGCGGCGTCCTCGAAGCGAAGTTGCCCCGCCGCGTGCTTCATCTTCGCCTCAAGCTCACCGAGGAGGGTCCCCCGGTCGCCGGCGGCGAAGGGCGCCGCCCGCGCGACCGCGGCGCGATAGGTCTCCATGGCGATACTCCCGTCGCAGACGCCCAGGCATCGCCCCATCTGCCGATACGCGCACGGCCGGGCGCGCGGGGCCTGGGCCAGGCGCCGGCTGTCGCGGCAGAGATCGAAGCCGTCCTCCAGGATGTCGATGAAGCCCTGGGCCCAGCGCGCGCTGGGGAACGGCCCCAGGCACACGCCCGGCGGGGCAGTGAGGCAATTGACCTTCGCAAAGTGCGGCACGCGCCCGCCGGGATCGACGTGCACAAAGCGCCCCGCCCGCCAGGGGAGCAACTTGGCAAATCCATCCGGCCAGATGCTCCGGGCGATCTGAAGGTAGTGAAAGTCACTCTCGAAGTGGCTGTCGGTGAGCTTCCAGAGGACCTCCCCCGTGACCTGCCGCCAGTCCACCTGCCGGCTGGACGTCCGTCCGTCGGCCGGGGCCGCGAGCCGCCCGCGCAGCCGCCCCCGCAGGTCAGCGGCCACCAGAAGGATCAGCGGCCGGCTATCTTCGCCCAGCAGAAGCAACAGGCCGCGCTTGGCAGGCACCTGGGAGAGCGTGGCATCATCGACGGGTGGGCGGACCGTCAGGTGGCTGTCGAACTGACCTCTCCAGTCCGTCATGGCTGCCGCAGGCCCCCACCGGGGCGTCACAACCACATGCCGGTGATCACACCCTCGTAGACCATCTGTCCGTTGACGAAACCCTGCGTGGCGCCGACGCACCGGCGCGGCCGCTCCTCCAGCATCCGGCCGAGCATGATGATCCGATTGCCGGGGCAGACCGTGCCGCGGAACTTCACGTCATCCACGCCGCCGAAGCCCAGAAAATCCCCCTGCCGGTCCGGCCCGCTCATGACGTAGTAGCTCACGAGCTGCGCGGCCGTCTCGATCATCAGCACGCCCGGGAAGACCGGCCGGCCGGGAATGTGCCCGCGGACCCAGAACTCATCCGCCCGCACGTCGCGGAACCCCGCCAACATCTGCTCGCGGCGCTCCAGCAGGCAGATGCCGTCGAGCTGCTGGAACTCGTGGCGATGGGGATTGACGCGGTAGATGCCCTCGCGGTCGACGACCACGCGTGCCGGGTCGATTCGCGACAACTCGATCAGCGGGTTGGGGGGCATGGACGGCCTCTCCGACGCGCGCTCGGCGTGGCGGCCGGCGCCGCGATTGTCGGCCCACCGTACTGGCCCCCGCGCAGCCGGTCAACCCCTAATGTCCCCACCCGACTCGCCGCGAGTCTGCTAGCGCCTGTGCGTGCGCAGTGTAGTATGATGGCCCCGTAGCGAGCACCATCAGCGATGACGACGAAGATCAGCATCCAGACCGGGGACCTCACCGCCTGTAAAGTGGACACCATCGTCAACGCGGCCAACAATGATCTGATTCTGGGCGGCGGACTGGCGGGGGCGATCCGCACCAAGGGCGGGCCGAGCATCCAGGAGGAGTGCACGCGCCACGGACCCATCGAGGTCGGCCAGGCGGCCATCACCGGTGCGGGCGACCTGCCGGCCCGGTACGTCATCCACCAGGCCTCCATGGCCCTGGGGGGGCGGACCACGCCGGCGGCCCTGCGGCAGTCCACCGCGGCCGTGCTGGCACTGGCGGAGAGGCACCGCATCGCGACGCTTGCCTTCCCCGCCACCGGCTCAGGGATAGGCGGCATCGACATGGCCACCTGCGCCAAGGTCATGCTGGGGGAGGTCCGCAGGTACCTCGCGGAGCACGACAAGACGTCGCTGACGGAGGTGCGATTCGTCCTGTTCGACGATCGGGCGGCCGAGACGTTTCGCGGCGTGCACCAGGAGATGGACCGGAAGCATGACCCGCAAGGCGTGCCCTGAGGGGCGCTCGGAGCGGCCGCAAGCCCCCTTGCCGCTCCTGGTTTTCAGTAAACTCGCCCACCCATGAGTCCGAAAAAGCCTCAGCGGGCTTGACAAACGCCCACCCCCCAACCCCATCATGGGGCGCGTCCTCGGCGCCGGCGACCGCGGGGGAGGGTCGACGGAGCCTACCGAGACGTGGCGGGCTGCCGGCCCGGTCAGGTGATGGCAAGAACCACCAAGACAATCTCGAAGCGATCCGCCAAGGCATCCCGGGCGCGCTCGGCGTCCGGGAGCCGGCGCGCCGGAAGCTGGAAGTTGGTCGTGGTGGAATCGCCCGCCAAGGCCCGCACCATCAACCGCTACCTGGGGAAAGAGTATCGCGTGAAGGCCTCGATGGGCCACGTCCGCGACCTGCCGCCCAAGGCGATGGGCGTGGACATCAAGAACGACTTCGCCCCCACCTACGAACCCCTGGCCAGCCGGCGAAAGGTGCTCGCGGAACTCAAGAAGGACGCCCGCCAGGCGAGCGAGGTGTTCCTGGCCACCGACCTGGACCGCGAGGGCGAGGCCATCGCCTGGCACCTGGCCGAGAGCCTGGGCGTCAAGCCGGACCGCATCCGCCGCGTGATCTTTAACGAGATCACCCCCTCGGCCATCCGCGAGGCCTTCGCCCATCCGCACGAGATCGACATGAACAAGGTCAACGCCCAGCAGGCCCGGCGGATCCTCGACCGCATCGTGGGCTACGAGGTCTCCCCGCTGCTGTGGCGTAAGGTCGCCCCGGGGCTGTCGGCCGGGCGGGTGCAGTCGGTCGCCGTGCGGCTGATCGTGGACCGCGAGCGGGAGATCGACGAGTTCGAGCCCGAGGAATACTGGCGCGTCGCGGCCGTGCTCACCACCGATGGGGCTGCGGCGGCTCTGGCCAAGCAGTGGGCGGCGCTAGTCGCCCAGCGCGACGACAAGGGCGCCGGGCCCTCGCGCGACGTGCAGCAACAGTTCCTCACCGATCACCGCGCCTTCCGTGCGGAGCTGGTGAGCTGGCGCGGGGAGCGATTCAAGGTCGATCGCGCCGAGCCGGCCCTTGAGGTCGCCCAGGCGCTGGGACTGGCGATCGATGCGGTAGACAAGCAGGAGGACGCTTCCGCCAAGGGCCTGGCCCGTCATCGCGTCACGGTCGTCGGACACCTGACCGCCGGCGGGCCGGCGTTCGTTGTGCGCAATCTTCAGCAGCGCGAGGCCCGCACGCGCCCGCAGGCCCCGCTGACCACCGCCTCGATGCAGCAGGCCGCGGCGGTGCAGTTGCGGTTCTCGGCGAACCGGACCATGCGGACCGCCCAGCAGCTTTACGAGGGCGTGGAGGTGCCCGGGGAGGGCAGCGTCGGCCTGATCACCTACATGCGGACCGACAGCACGCACCTGGCGGCCGAGGCGACCTCCGCGGCCCGTCAGCTCATCGCCGGCCGGTTCGGCCCGCCGTACGTGCCCGACAAGCCCAACGTCTACGCCGCCGACGCCCGCGCGCAGGAGGCCCACGAGGCCATCCGTCCCACCGACGCCCGCCGCAGCCCCGATGACCTGATCGGGGTGCTGAGCGACGATCAATACAAGCTCTACCGACTGATCTGGCAGCGATTCGTCGCCTGCCAGATGGCGCCGGCGGTGTGGAACGTCACCGAGGCCGAGATCGTCGCCGAGGCGCCAGCCGGAGCGGCGATCTTCAAGGCCATGGGGCGCCAGTTGGTCTTCGACGGCTGCCTGCGCGTCACGGGTCTGCCGCGCGGCGGGGATCCCATGCTGCCGGAGTTGCGCGACGGCCAGCAGGTCATGCCCCTGGAGCTGTCCGCCACGCAGCACTTCACCCAACCGCCGCCGCGATACACCGAGGCGTCGCTGGTCAAGGCGCTGGAGGCGGACGGCATTGGCCGGCCCAGCACCTACGCCACGATCATCCACACCATCCAGGACCGCGGCTACGTGGATCTGACTGACCGCGCCTTCCGCCCCACCGAGCTGGGCAAGGTCGTCACGCGGAAGCTGGTCAAGCACCTGCCGGACATCTTCGACGTCCGCTTCACCGCCCACATGGAGGACCAGCTCGACAAGATCGAAGAGGCCCGCAAAGACTGGGTCGCCGTGCTGGAGGAGTTCTACGGGCCCTTCCACAAGCACCTCACCCAGGCTGCCGAAAGAATGGTCCACGCCAAGGCCGAGAGCACCCCCAGCGAGTACCACTGCGAGGCCTGCGGCAAGCCCATGGTCTACAAGTTCTCCAAGAACGGGCGCTACCTCGCGTGCTCGGGGTACCCCGACTGCAAGCAGACCCATTCCGTCGACGCCGACGGCAAGAAGCTCCTGCGCCGGGAAGTGGACGTGCCCTGCCCCGAATGCGGGCGAAACATGGTCCTCCGCCGCAGCCGCTACGGCAGCTTCCTGGGGTGCAGCGGATATCCACAGTGCAGGGGCACGCTCCGCTGCGATGACAACGGCGAGCCGCTCAAGCAGGTCAAGGCTGAGGAGGTCCACCAGACCTGCTCCGCCTGCGGCAGCCAGATGACCGTGAAGTGGAAAGGCCGCCACGCATTCCTGGGATGCTCGCGCTACCCGCAGTGCCGGGTGACGGCCTCACTCCCGGCGGGCATCACCATCGAGCCGCCGCCGCGGCCGCAGCCCAAGCCAGCGGGGGTCAACTGCCCCGCCTGCGGCCGACCGATGCTCATCCGCCACGGCCGACGCGGGGAGTTCCTCGCGTGCAGCGGCTTCCCCCGCTGCCGCAAGGCCATGGGCCTCGAGAAGCTGGATCAGCTCAAGGCTTCCCAGGGCGCCGGGCCGGAAAGCACCCAGGAAGGCAAGAAGCCCAAACCCAGGCCCAAGTCCCCTGCCGCCAAGGCCAGGGGCAAGTAACCCTGCCCTGGCCCCTGGCCTGCTCGGTCACCCACAGCGGGTAGAGGCGCCGGGGTGCTCAGACCCCGCAGGCTCCCAGCCTGCTGACTCGTCGGACCCGTGCTCCCGGAACACATGACTGGATTCCGATTACCTCCGCACATGGCGCCGGTGGAGCGCGAGAATGCCCATCCCCGCGCTCAGGAGAGACAGGGTGGCCGGCTCGGGAATGACCACCAACATGTCTTGAGCGCACGGACTGGTCAGGGCCTTCAGCAGCGGCAGCGCACCTTGGTAGCCGGCTGAGACCGTCAGCATCTGGTTGGCCAGGGCGGTGTCGAGGTACCTGCTGGCCCGGAAGTTGCCGACGGTCACGTAGTAGACGCTGCCGGATTCGTTCACGATCTCCCACAGGGCCGCCTGGAACGCAGCGGCCTGAGCTCTCGTGCTCAGCGAGGACAGCGGATACGCGCCGATCAGGCGCTGCAAGGCCAGCATCTCACTGGCGCTGATGTGTCCATCGGAGTAGGTGCTGGGGTTCGGTGAGTCGCTGGGGTCGACCACGCTCCAGGTGTACGTGTGGTTCCTGGCAATCGTGTTGCCCAGATCGATGCAGAAGGCCCCGAACGTGTCGCCGACTGCGCCCAGGCCGGTGTAGGTCGTGCCGGGTTGGATCCTGAAATTGTAGACCCCGGCCGAGACGTAGCGGCTCAGTGCCGGAGACGTGGAGCCGTCGTAGACGCGGATGGTCCGCCCAGGATTCACGCCCAAGAACGTGGCCGTGATGATAGTTCCTGCGGCGGGGGTGACCGCCACCCAAAGACCGATAGCGGCTGCAATGAGAAACCTCTTTGACATGGCACACCTCCTTCGGCATGCGTTGCCTCGCGGCGGGTCCTGTCCGCCGGTGGGCGTCTGTGATGTGGTCCCGCCGACCCTCCTTCGGCGGGCACGGTGTCGCACCGTTGAGCTCTGCGCCCGCGGTGCGGCGTAACGGCAAATGGTGCCTTCCTCCGCCGACCTGCGACGGTCAAAGGTCCCCGTCGCAGGTCTTGGGGTTCCCTCCGTTGGTGCGGGTCTGTTCCTCCTGTAAGCCCTCGCGGCGCGGGCCGGGTTGGCGCTGGGCGGCCCTGCCGCGAAGAGACCGGCATTAAAGCAAAGTTACGATTCGCAGCAGGGCCGCGGCAAAACCGCCGTGGAAGAATGTGCCCCCTGCCCCGCCCTTCACCCCCGCCGCGCAGACCGCGGGCGATCAACCGTTCGCGCCGGGGGAAGCTTGGATGCTGCTCCGAAAGATATAAGACCTGTTACCAGAAGTCCTTGCGCGGCATGCCGCAAGCTCCCCCACTTCGGCAACAGGACGCCTACAGGGGGCTAGGGCTTCTTGGAGAATGTCGCCAGGCAGCGGTCGATCCGCGCGAGGGTCTTTTGTCTCCCCAGCAGAGTCAGGGTGTCGAAGATCGGTGGGCTGATTGTCCTGCCGGTGACGGCCACGCGAATCGGCTGGGCGACCTTGCCCATGCCCAGGCCGGACGATTCGCAGGTCGACTTGAGCAGGGCCTCCAGATCCCCCGCGGTCCAGGGGCAGCCGGCCAGGCGTTGGCGCATCTCGGTGAGCACCGCCAAGCCCTGGTCGGAGTTCTTGC
>JALHTV010000035.1 GCA_022866005.1 Phycisphaerae bacterium | reverse complement strand
TCCTGCGTTCGTGCGGGCGTTCTGGAACCAGCCGCAGGGGTGCCTGTACGACTGCCTCTCGGACGCCGGCCCCGATGCGACGATCCGCCCCAACCAGATCTTCGCCGTCTCGCTGCCCCACAGCCCCCTGCTGCCCCAGCAACAGGCCCAGGTCGTCCGGACCGTCGGCCGGCACCTGCTGACCCCCTTGGGCCTGCGGAGCCTGACCCCCTCCGACGCCCGCTACCGCCGACGCTACGGCGGCTCGTGGGAGTCGCGCGACCGGGCCTATCATCAGGGCATGGTCTGGGCGTGGCTGATCGGCCCGTACGTCGAGGCCCTGCTGAAGGTCGAGGCCGACCACGTCAAGGCCGTGGAGGAGGCCCGGAGGTGCCTGCACGCCTTCGACGCGCACCTGCACGAGGCCGGGGTGGGAAGCATCAGCGAGATATTCGACGGTGACGCCCCCCACCACCCCCGAGGCTGCATCGCCCAGGCCTGGTCGGTCGCGGAGGTCCTGCGCGCCAAGCTCCTGGTGGAAAAGGTCGCTCGATTTCTCAAGGGGAGCGGCCGCTAGCCAGCCGCCCGTGCCCGGCAGTCCCGCCCCAAGATTTCAGGCGGTGGCGATGGCCGTGGCGATGGGCTGCACGACGTGGGGGATCACGGTCCGGCGGACCATGTCCTCACCGATCTCGCACTGCCGCGCGAACGAGGCCCGCAGGTCGAAGTTTTCCCCGGGCCGGGGGTATTGACGGATGGTGAAGTAGACGCTGATGGGCTCCTCGTCGTAGCTGCCCGTGCGGACCTGGTAGCTGCTGGACCGCGTCTCCAGCGCCAGCCGCGCCTGAAGGTAGCAGTCCTCCTCCAGTGCGATGACCAGGCTGGGCTCGAACTCCACGGGCTTGCACTCGGCGCCCGCCCCCAGGGCCGCCAGCGGCGAGCCCTCCAGCAGCGCCCGGGCGGCGATCGCGTCGCGGTTGCCGCAGAAGTCCAGGTTGAACCCGTACAGCACGTCCAGGCACTCCACGTCCAGGCCGCTGACGCCCAAGAAGTAGACGCTCCGCTCCAGCAGCCAGGAGTGCAGGCGGCAGGCCTCGCCCAGGCCCGGCGGGTTGAAGTGCCCGGCCGCCAGGCAGTGCGACTGAAGCTCCATCCACTGGTAGCTGCCCGCCTCGTGGTCGCCCTCCAACACGTACTCCCCGCCGTCGCGCTGGTAGAAGCTGGTCATCGAGCGGAACTCCTTCTGCACCGCCTCGCAGAACTGGAGAATCGTCTCGCGCCCGCTGGGCAGGGCCAGGGTGGTCTGAAGGTTGATATTCAGGAAGAAGTCGTCCGCAGCCGCGCTGAATTCGCAGGTCATGCTCTCACTCGTCTCCCCAGGGAGCACCCATTATACCCGCCCGCGCCCGCGACTACTTGGCTGGCCGCCGTCGCGTGTGGACCTTGACCGGGTGCGCCGGGCTGGTGACGGTGCTGCCGGCGGTGATGGAGCTGGTAATGAAGGTGTTGCCGCCCACGGTCACGCCCTTGCCGATGACCGTGTCGCCGCCCAGGATGGTCGCGTTGGCGTAGATCGTGACGTTGTCCTCGATGGTCGGATGGCGCTGGAGGCCCTTGATGACCCTCCCGCGCTCGTCCTTGGGAAAGCTCATCGCGCCCAGCGTCACACCCTGGTAGATCTTCACGTTGTCCCCGATGCGCGTAGTCTCTCCGACGACCACGCCCGTGCCGTGGTCGATGAAGAAGCTCTTGCCGATCACGGCCCCAGGGTGGATGTCCACGCCGGTCACGCTGTGGGCGTGCTCGGTCATGATCCGCGGCATCAGCGGCACGCCCAGGACCAGCAGCTCGTGCGCCACCCGGTAGACGCTGATGGCCAGGAAGCCGGGGTAGCAGTAGATCACCTCGTCGATGCTCTTGGCGGCCGGGTCGCCGTCGTAGGCGGCCTGGGCGTCCAGGACCAGCATCTTGCGAACGACCGGGATGCGCCGCAGGAACTTCTGCGCGATGTCCGAAGCCTGATCGATGCAATCCTCATCCACCGCCGTGCCCGCGGCGTAGCACAGGCAGCTTTGGATCTGCGCGGTCAGGTCGTCGCCCAAGCGCAGCAGCAAGTTGCCCAGGTGATACCGAACGGTCTCGTCGGTGAGCGCCTTGCGCCCGAAGTAGCCGGGGAACAGCAGTTGGCGGATCTCCTCCAGCATCTCGACGATCCGCCCGCGCGATGGCAGGAAGCGATCGCCGATGCGCTGCGTGCGACGGTCCGCGCGGTAGCTCGCCAGGATGTCGTCCACCAGCGCGTCCAGGTTTTTGTCAAGGGTGTCAGCCATGGCGACAACCGCCTTTCCCTATGCGATACGACATTGTAGGCCGCGTGCCACCGCTCCTGGAACCGGTGGGTGCTGCTAGACTTCCGCCTTCAGGGGTCGGCTCATCAGCTCGGCGATGGCGTCGCGGGGCGCCCGGCCGGCGAACAGGACGCTGTGGACGGCCTGGGTGATGGGCATGGCCACGCCCAGTTTGGCGGCCAGTTCCACGACGCTCGCGGTGGTGGCCACGCCCTCGATGACCGATTCCGTGGCGGCCAGGGCTCCCTCGACGGTCTTCCCGCGCCCGATGGCCTCACCGAAGGAGCGGTTGCGCCCCTCGGGGGAGATGCAGGTGGTGATCAGGTCGCCCACGCCGGCCAGCCCCGCAAATGTCTCCCGCCGGGCCCCCAGCGCCAGCCCCAGGCGGGTGATCTCGGCCAGGCCGCGGGTGACCAGGGCCGCCTTGGCGTTGTCCCCGGCGCCCAGCCCGTCCAGGATGCCCGCCGCGATGGCCACCACGTTCTTGATTGCCCCGGCAATCTCCACGCCGATCAGGTCCTCGTTGGTGTACACGCGGAAGTACGGCCGGTGGAACAGGGTCTGGATCTGCTCGGCAAAGCCCGGGCGGTTGGCGGCGACCGTCACGGTTGCGGGCAGGTGGCGGGCGACCTGCGGTGCGATCGACGGGCCCGACAGCACGGCCACGGCCCGGCCGGTCGGGTCGGTGTCGCCCAGGACTTCCAGCACCACCTGACTGGGGCGCAATAGTGTGCGATTCTCGATGCCCTTGGCCGTGGAGCAGATGGGCAGGTCGCCTGGGCAGTACGGCACCAGCCGCGACCACCACGTCCGCACGAACTGCGTGGGCACCGCCTGGATGGCCACGTCGGCGCCTCCCAGGGCCGCGGCGTCGTCGGCGGTCACCTCGACGGACTGGGGGAGCTGGTGGCCGGGCAGGAAGCGGCGGTTCTGGCGGGTGCGGGCGAGCTCCGCGGCACTATCTGGAAAGGCCGACCACAGGCGGACGGCGTGGCCGTTCTCGGCCAGCATGATTGCGCAGAGCGTCGCCATCGCCCCGTCCCCGATGACGGCCACACGTTCGCTCATGCTCCTGAAGCTAACGCCCCGCCGGGCGGTTGTCCAGCCGGCGGCCCGGACCACACCGGGAGCACGCCATCTGCGGGTTTGTCTTGGCCGCCGCCGCCGCAGCCCTTAGAATGCCGGTCCTTGCACACCGGCCCCTAGAAAGGCAGACCCCGTGGCAGAGGAGTTGCGAATCCAGCAGATGTCCAATGGCCTGACGGTCGTGGGCGAACCGATGGAGCAGGTATCTTCGGCGGCCATGTCGCTGCTGGTGCCCGCCGGGGCCGCGCACGATCCGGCCGGGGCCGAGGGGGCGGCCATGATCGCCAGCGAGTGGTGCCTCCGCGGTGCGGGCGATCGCGACACCCGTCAACTCAACGAGGCCCTAGACAGCCTGGGCTGCCGCCACCAAGAACACGTCCACGGCAGGCACACCCAGTTCACCGCCGCCACGCTGGGGGTGAACCTCTCCCCCGTGCTGGGCATCTACGCGGACATCCTTCGCCGGCCGCGGCTGGAGGAGGGTGCGTTTGGACCCTGCCGGGCCTTGATCGCCCAGGACCTGGCCTCACTGGAGGACGAGCCCGCCCAGAAGTGCACCCTGCTCCTGCGGGAGCGGTTCTATCCCTGGCCGCTGGGACGATCCCCTTACGGCACGGCCGAGTCGCTGGGGGCTATCAGTTCCCAGGCGGTCCGCCAGGCCGTCGCGAGCGGGTTCACCCCGGCTGGGGCGATTCTGAGCGTCGCGGGCAAGTTCGACTGGCCGAGGCTCTGCGAGACGGTCGAGACGAGCTTTGGAGACTGGAACGGTCCGCCCGTGCAGACGGTCAAGGCCACCGCGCCGGTTGGCGGGACCGTGCACCTGTCCAAGCCCTCCGCGCAGGTTCACATCGCCATGGCCCATCCCGCCGTACCGGTTGCCGATCGGCGGCACTACGCGGCCCGGCTCGCCGAGACGGTGCTCTCGGGCGGGATGAGCAGCCGATTGTTCACCGAGGTCCGCGAGAAGCGCGGGCTGGTCTACCACGTCTCCTGCCGCTACCACAGCCTCAAGGATTACGCGGGGATGTTCACCTACGCCGCCGCCGTCCCGGCCAAGGGACAGGAGACGCTGGAGGTGACGGCGCGAGAGATCCGCCGCCTGGGCGACGGCATTGAAGATGAGGAAATGGACCGCGCGCGCACGCAACTGAAGAGCGCGCTGGTGATGATGGGCGAGTCCACCACCGCGCGGGCGGCGGCGCTGGCGAGTGACTGGTACCACCTCGGGCGGCCGCGGTCGCTGCGGGAGCTGTCGGAGGCCATCGACGCCGTGACCAAGGACGAGGTGATCGCCTACGCGCGCGACTATCGCCCCAGGAGCTTCACCGTGCTGGTCATCGGCCCGGAGGCGCTCGATACCCGCGCAGTGACGAGTGAGTGAGCCAGACCATGGAGTTCCAACACGCAGTCCTGGACAACGGATTGACGGTCGTCGGCGAGGTCAATCGCTCGGTGACGTCGATGGCGCTAGGATTCTTCGTCCGCACGGGCAGCCGGGATGAGACGGCCAAGGTCTCGGGGGTGAGCCACTTCCTGGAGCACATGATGTTCAAGGGCACCGCCCGGCGGACGGCCTTTGACGTCAACCGCGACTTCGACCGCATGGGGGCGCAGTACAACGCCTTCACCAGCGAAGAAAACACCGTCTACTACGGGGCCGTGCTGCGCGAGTTCCAGACAGACCTGCTGGATCTGCTGGGCGACATACTCCGGCCGGCGCTGCGCCAGGAAGACTTCGACCTGGAAAAGAACGTCATCCTGGATGAGATCGCCCGCTACGAGGACCAGCCGCGGTTCCGCATCTACGTCAAGCTGATGGGGGAGTATTTCAGCGGCCACCCGCTGGGCAACGCCGTCCTGGGCACGACGGAGTCCATCACCGCGCTGACGCGGCAGGACATGCTGGAGTACTTCCATCGCTGCTACAGCCCCGGCAACATCACCGTGGTGGTCGTGGGCAACCTGGACTGGCCGGCGGCGGTGGAGAAGGTCGCCCAGGTCTGCTCCTCGTGGCAGCCGTATGAGGTGGCGCGCGTCCTGCCGTCCGCCCCGGCCCACGGGACGGCCAGGAACATCGTGGACCTCAAGCTGACCCGCCAGCACGTGGGGCTGATGTCTCCCGCTCCCAGCGGCCAGGACCCCCAGCGTTACGCGGCGCATCTGGCGGCCACGATCCTGGGTGACGAGAGCGGCAGCCGGCTGTTCTACGCCCTCATCGAGCCGGCCATCGCCGATGAGGTCAACGCGAACTACGAGCCGCTGGACGGGACCGGGGCGTTCCTGACGATGCTGTCCTGCGATCCCGGCCGGGCCAGCGAGGCCGTGCGGATCGCGCGAGCGGAGTTCCGCCGGTTCCTGGACGATCGGCCCAGCGAGGCGGAGCTGCTCGCGGCAAAGAACAAGATCGCCTCGGCGGCCACCCTCAAGGGCGAGCTGCCCATGGGGCGGCTGACCAGCGTGGGGTTCGACTGGGTGTACCGCAAGGAGCACGTCGCGCTCGCCAAGGAGCTGGACGCGTACTTCGCCGTGACGGCGGACCAGGTGCTGGAGGTGGCCCGGCGGTACGACCTGATGGCCATGACGGTCCTGGGCCTGGGGCCTCAGGAGGTGGTATGAGCAGGGGCGATCCAGCCCGCGGGGCGCCGGGGGACCCCAAACGCGGTGTATCGCATTTGGGAACCCCGGAGGCCGCCCCCCCGCCTGCGAGCTTGAACGGACAGGCCGTCACCGTGGTGGGACTGGGGCGGTTCGGCGGCGGCGTCGGCGTGACGCGGTGGCTATGCAGCCAGGGGGCACACGTCACCGTCTCGGACCTCGCCCCGCAGGAGGAGCTGGAAGAATCCGTCATGGCGCTGGACGGCCTGGATGTGACCCTGCACCTGGGCGGGCACGATGAGGACGACTTCACCTCCGCGGAGCTGCTCGTGGTCAACCCGGCCGTGCCGAAGGATTCGCCTTTCCTCGCGGCTGCCGCACGGGCGGGCGTGCCCCGGACGACGGAGATCAACCTGTTTCTGGAGCGGTGCCGGGCACCCGTGGTGGGCGTGACCGGCAGCATCGGCAAGAGCACCACCACGGCCATGATCGGGACGATTCTGGAGCGCGTGCGCCCGTGTCAGGTAGGCGGCAACATCGGCCGAAGCCTGCTGGAAGACCTGCCCGCCATCGCAGAGGACCATGTGGTCGTGCTGGAGCTGTCGAGCTTCCAGTTGGAGGACCTGCCGCTGGTCGGCATCAGCCCTCACGTGGCCGTAGTCACCAACCTTGCACCCAACCACCTGGACCGCCACGGCACGATGGAGGCCTACGCCGACGCGAAGAAGAACATCTTCCGCTTCCAGTCCGCCCGGGACGTGCTCGTGCTCAACGCCGCCGATCCGATCGTCTCGACCTGGGGCGCCGAGGCGCCCGGGCGCGTGGAGCTGTTCGAGCCGGGCGCGGATGCTTTTGAGCTGATCGTCCCCGGGGCGCACAACCAGGCCAACGCGCAGGCCGCGTGGACAGCGGCGAGGCAGTTCGGCGCGGACCGCCCGATGGCGGGGGCGGCGCTGGGGGGTTTTGCCGGGCTGCCGCATCGGCTCCTGTTCGTCATCGAGCGCCGCGGCGCGCGGTACTACAACGACTCCAAGTGCACGACGCCGGAGGGTGCGATCGTGGCCCTAGAGGCGTTCCCCTCGCGATCGGCGGTGATGATCATGGGCGGCTATGACAAGCACGTGAGTTTCGATTCGTTGGGGGCGGCCCTGGCGGCCCGGGCCAAGGCGGTCATCGTCCTGGGCCAGACGGCCGACCAGATCGCCGCGGCCGTCCAGAAGCACCGCCGCGACGCCTCTCCAACCTTGCTGCGGGCGGAGGACCTGGACTCGGCCGTGCAGCAGGCGGCCGAACAAGCCGCCACGGGCGACGCCGTGCTCCTAAGCCCGGCCTGCGCCAGCTACGATATGTTCACCAACTACGAGCACCGGGGGGAGGCGTTTACGGAGCTGGTGAGCGCCCTGCCCGAATAGGGAGGCGCCAGCTTCATGTCAGGCCGGGCTTGGATACCAGGTGAGAGGTAAGAGGTTAGAGGCGAGAACGCGGCGTAGCCGGTAACGTCTAACCTCTCACCTCTAACCTCTCACCTGTTGTCCCAGAAAAGCACAAGCCCCCGGGCGGTGGCCTGAGGGCTTGCGATATAAAGGCGGCGTTGACCTACTCTCCCACTTACGTAGTACCATCGGCCCCCGCGGCTTAACTTCTGTGTTCGGGATGGGAACAGGTGTGGCCCGCGGGGTGTGGACACCGCCACAGCCCGGATGGGCCTGTCGGTCCATCCGGACAGCACGTCATCATAGGGACGGATAGCCGTTACGGTTCACCAAGCCAAAGCGGCTTTTCCGACCTCCGCACTGGGGACTCATGAGTCCGGCATCGAGGTCCGATGCCGCACCCAGGGCCCCATGCGAAGGGCGGAAACCTTCGCGCGGGCGAAGGACAACGACAAATGTGATCAAGCGATTGCCCGTTAGTACCGGTTTGCTTAAGACGTTTCCGTCCTTACACATCCGGCCTATCAACCACGTAGTCTACATGGGGGCTCTCTCCCGAATAAATCGGGAATGGAATCCTCATCTCAGGGTGGGCTTCCCGCTTAGATGCCTTCAGCGGTTATCCTTTCCCAACATAGCTATCCAGCCATGCCCCTAGCGGGACAACTGGTGCACCAGAGGTTGGTCCTTCTAGGTCCTCTCGTACTGAAGAAGACTCCCTTCAGGATTCCTACGCCCACGGCAGATAGGGACCGACCTGGCTCACGCCGGTCTGAACCCAGCTCGCGTACCACTTTAATCGGCGAACAGCCGAACCCTTGGGACCGCCT
>JALHTV010000279.1 GCA_022866005.1 Phycisphaerae bacterium | reverse complement strand
CGGAGTTCTTGCGCAGGACCTTCTCGACGGCCTGGGGGTCGTAGTCGAACGCCCCGTCAGCCACGAACAGCACGCCGCACTTGGCCGGGATGTCGGCGAAGGTTCGCAGGCCCGCGTTGGCCGCCAGCAGCCGCCGCAGCAACTCGTCGTCACCGGTGGGGATCGGCGTATCGTTCAGCGAGAGATAGTCCTTGAAGGCCTCCAGCAGCCGATCCGCCGCGGCGGCGGCCAGGGCATCGGTGCTGAAGGCCAGCAGCTTGGCGCGATCGAACGTGGCGTTGGCCTTGCCGATCCGTTCGATGCTGAACAGCTCCACCATCTCCGCCAGGGTCAGCTTTTCGCGGTCACCGCCGGGCCCCCAGCCCAGCAGCGCCACAAAGTTCACCAGCACCTCCGGCAGGTAGCCCGCGCGACGGAAGGCGTGCACCTCCACGTCGCCGTCGCGCTTGGAGAGCTTGCGGCCTTGCAGGTCCATGATCAGCGGCAGGTGCGCGTACATCGGCTCGGGGAAGCCCAGCGCCTCGCGCAAGAGCACCTGCCGCCAGGTCTGCCCCAGAAACTCCTGGCCGCGCATGACGAGGCTGATGCGCATCGCGGCGTCGTCGACCGCGTTGGCCAGGTAGAACGTGGGAAACCCGTCGGCCTTGCGGATGATGAAGTCCTCCATCTCCGAGGCCGGCATGGTCACCTCGCCGAAGGCCAGGTCGCGGATCGTCACGTCGCGGGCCGGGCAGCAGAACCGCACGACGACCGGTCGCCCCTCCGCCCGGGCCGCGGCGACCTCGGCGTCCGTGGGGAATTGCTGCGGGCGCGGGTAGCGGAAGGCGCGCTTGGCCGCGATGGCCTGGCGGCGCAGGGCGTCCAGCTCCTCGGGCGTGTCGAAGGCGTGGTAGGCCTTGCCGTCGGCCAGCAGGCGCTCGATGCGCGGGGCGTACAGGTCCAGGCGCTCGCTCTGGCGGTAGGGTCCATAAGCGCCGCCCACCTCCGGCCCCTCGTCCCACTCGATGCCCAGCCAGCGCAGGTCGGCGGTGATCCTGGCGATGGCGGACTCATCGTGGCGCTGGAGGTCGGTGTCCTCGATGCGCAGGAGGAATTGCCCCCCGGTCTGGCGGGCCAGGAGGAAGTTGTACAAGGCGGTCCTGGCCCCGCCGACGTGCAGGTAGCCGGTGGGCGAGGGGGCGTCTCGCGTTCGCAGCCTCTCCATGCCTGTGTCCTGATTCCTTCGGGCCGGGCGTATCTTACACCAGATGCCCGGCGCTTTCCCCAGAGAAGCCCGCGGCACTGCCGCGGGATATGCCTGCCGCGGGATATGCCCGCGCTCCCCTACGGTACCGGTGTCGTGTCAGCGCATACCCCACCGCGAGCCTACTCCGCCGAAGCAGCCGCTTCGGCTGCGAAGGCTGGATGCCGTGGGCTTTTCTCATCGGCCGCACAGACGTTAGAATGGCCGACATGGGCAAAGACCCACCACGCTCCAGGCCCCCCGTGACGCTGGACCACCGCCGGCAGTGGCGGGATTATCTCTACGTGTATCCGGTGGTCTCGCGGCGGAGTCAGGGGCTGAGCATCGGGATCAACCTCAACCGCGACAAGAGGTGCACCTACTCCTGCATCTACTGCCAGATTGATCGCGGCTCGCCCCGTCCACCCCACGACGTTGACCTGCCGACGCTGCGCGGGGAGCTGGAGGCCGTGCTGGCTGAGGCCACGAGCGGGCGGATTTGGCAGGAGGCCCGCTTCGCGGCCGCGCCCGCGCACTTGAGGCGCCTGAACGACATCGCCTTCAGCGGCGACGGCGAACCGACCTGCCTGCCGAACTTCGATTCGGCCGTGGCCGCCGCAGCCGAGATCAAGGCACGGATGCACCTGCCGAGCGTGAAGATCGTCGTCATCACCAACGCCTCGCAGTTCCGCTCGCGGCAGTTCCAGGCCGCCCTGGCGATCCTCGACGCCAACAACGGGGAGATCTGGGCCAAGCTGGATGCCGGGAGCGAGGCGTACTTCCAGCGCATCAACAGGCCCAGCCCGGGCGTGACCCTGGCCGGGATCGTCGAAGGCATCACCGAGGTCGCCCGCGGGAGGGCCGTCGTCATCCAGAGCCTGTTCGTCTGCCTGGACGTGCAGGGACCACCTGACGGGGAAATTGCCGCCTACAGCCAGCGGCTGCGGGAGATCCTCGCCGGCGGCGGAAAGGTCAAGTGCGTGCAGGTCTACACCATTGCCCGAACGCCCGCCGAGCCGAACGTCTCAGCCCTGTCTGACGAGCAACTCCGCGCCATCGCCGAGACGGTGAGGAAATCGCTGCCCGGCCTGGTCGTGGAGACCTATTCCGCATCGGCCTTCACCGCCCCACCGGCCTCGGAGGGTTAGGCGCTATTCCGAAGCGACCTGGACCAGGACGTGGAGGGGGTAGTCTTTCAGCTTGTCCCGCCCGTGGAGGAAGCACAGCTCGATCACGAAGGCCACGCCGACGATCTGCCCGCCGAGCTTGCGCACCAGCTTGCAGGCCGCCGACATCGTCCCGCCGGTAGCCAGCAGGTCGTCCACCAGCAGCACCTTCTGCCCCTTGGCGACGGCGTCGCAGTGGATCTCCACCGCGTCGGTGCCGTACTCCAACTGGTAGCTCTCGCGGAGCGTCTTGTACGGCAGCTTGCCCGGTTTGCGGATGGGCACGAAGCCCGCCCCCAGGCGCTGGGCCACCAGGGAACCGAAGATGAACCCGCGACTCTCGATCCCGGCCACGGCCGCCACACCCAAGGAGGCATACGGTTGGGCGAGCTGATCCGCCGCCGCGGACAGGGCGCGGGGATCGGCCAGCAGCGGCGTGATATCCTTGAAGACGATGCCCTGCTTGGGGAAGTCGGGGATATCGCGGATGAAGCGTTCCAGTTCCATGGTTTTCTCCCATGTCGCTGCTAGTGGGGCCTGGGCGGCGCGGCGCTCGCCCCGGCCACGGCGACCGAGGCCTGCGGGCCGTAGGCGCCGGTGATGAACAGGTGCCGAGCCATCTCGTAGATGGACAGCATCTGGAGGTTGAGCATCTGGATGTCCTGGTCCGAGACGTCCCGGGTGGGCTTTCTCATGGTCTTCTCGGTGACCTCGTAGAGGATCGCGTCGTGTCGCGGCGGAGCCACCAGGGCCAGGTCGCCGCGGACGAAGGCCAGGTAGTTCTCATCGTGGATGATGGCGAAGCCTTCGTCGCCCTCGGCGGCCAGGATGTTCCGCCCCAGGAAGCAATGCTCGTAGCTGCCGCCCAGCACGGCCAGGATCATCGGGGTGATGTCGGTCTGGCTCGCCACGGTGTGGATCCGCCGGGGCGCCAGGACCTCCGGGGCCAGGAACAGGCAGGGGATGCGGTAGCCTGGCACGTCGACGATCCGCGTGTTGTCGAAGTCCCGCCCGTGATCGGCCACCAGCACAAAGAGCGTGTCCTTGAAGTACGGCGCCGTCCGCGCCTTGCGGAAGAACTCTCCCATCGCCCAGTCGGCGTAGCGGTAGGCGTTGAGGCCCTGGATCTCCCGGCTCACTCCTGCCAGCATCTCCACCTTGCCCTTGGGGATCTCGAACGGCTCGTGGTTGGACACCGTCAGGATGATCGCAAAGAACGGCCGCTTGCCGTGCATCTGGCAAAAAACCTCATGGGCCTTGTCGAAGGCTAACTCGTCGGGCACGCCCCAGTTGCCGATCTGGCGGGGGTCGCCGATCTGCCGTTCGTCGATGAACCGCTCGATGCCGGCCTTGGAGAAGAACCCCCGCATGTTGTCGAAGCCCGGGTCGCCCGCGTAGACCATCATGGTGGCGTATCCCCGGCTGCGGAGGATGGCCGGCAGCGACAGGAAGCACCCCTGGGCGCTCTCGCGCATCAGGATCGACCGCCCGCTGACGTCCGGGTGGCCGCAGAGCACGCCGATCATAGCGCGGCTGGTTCGCGGTCCGACGGCGTACATGCGATCGAGGAACACGCCCTGGTTGCACAGTTCGTCCAGTTCGGGCGTGAAGCTGGTCTTGTGGCCCAGGGCCCCGACGGGTTTGCCGGCCATGCTCTCCATCATGATGATGACCACGTTGAGGTCGCGCCGGGGCTGGCCGGTATCGCTGCGACGCCAGAGGGGGTTGGCCGGTCCGCCCAGCGGGGTGTCACCGCGCTGGAGCAGCATGCCGCAGGCCACCTCCGCCGCACGGGCCGCCGGGGGGAAGGAATAGTACTCCGTCTCGTCACTCACGTCGGTCAGGCGGGCCTTGGCGGCGCGCATCAGCGTAAAGAAGTTGTTCTGGGCCAGGTGGCAGACGACCTTGTTGGTGCAGAAGTACGCATCGGAGATTCGCAACGGCCGCATGATGCCCCCCCGGGCGCCCCAGGCCGCCAGGCCCGTCAGCACCACGGCCGCGAGGACCCGCTGCCGCATGCCCACCCGCCCGGGCACCGGATAGGACCAGAACAGCTTGGTCAGCCCCCAGCGCGCCGCCAGCGTCGCCAACACCACGCCCACCAGCATTCTCAGCACCGGGTAGGAATGCCAGATATACACAGCCGACTCACGGAAGTGCGGCAGGTGCGCGACGCTCAGCCAGTTCAACCGGTCCCAGAACCTCAGAAAGAAATACACCACGATGGTCTCCACGCACAGGGCCACGATCCCCAGCGTGGTGGCGTAGGTGGTGATCGCCTTACGAAACAGGCGGCTGCGCAACCGCCGCCGCGGCGCCAGCGGCAGCACCACCGTCAGCGGCAGCAATGCATAGCCGATGGGCACGGCGTCGAACCGCAGGCCCATCCGGAAGCAGCCCCACACGTCGGCGACCCGGAGGTCCTCGATCATCTCCCACCGCCGCACCAGCAGCCCCACGCGGAAGGCGCCGAACATCACGAAGCCCAGCACCGCCATGATCAGGATGGGCCGGACCCGCCGGCCTAGCAGCAGAGGCCGCCAGCGATGACCGCGGGTACGCCGCGGGCGCCGGGGCGGTGGCGATGGCGGCGTTGGGGGCTGGTCCATGGGTCCTCGCTCGTCCTGCGCCCGTCCGCCGGCGGTGCAGCCCCCCCGGCGCCGGGCACCTGGGCTAAGATAGGCGTTCGTAGCCAAAGGTCAAGGAACAACGCCCAGCCGGGGGGCAGAGTTCAACCCTAGGAGAGTTCCGAGGGGGCTAGCAGCGGGCGGAAGGCGTCAGGCGACCTGTTCGGCCAGGGCCTTGAGGCTGGCGAGGGCCTTTTTCTCGAGTTGGCGGACCCGCTCCCGCGTCAGCCCGACGATCTTGCCGATCTCCTTGAAGGTCCGCGGCGGGCCCTGGTGGCCGTCCAGTCCGAAGCGCAGCTCCAGGATTCTCCGCTCTCGCAGCTCCAGATGCTTCAGCAGGGTCTGGACGATGGGAGTGTTGCAGGCGTCCATCATGGCTTGATCGGGGGACTGCTGAGAGAAATCGCCTACCATCTCGGCGATCGCGGAGGCCTCTTCCGAGCCGATCTGCGAGGGGGCGGCCGCGGCCTGGAGGCCCTGGCGGATGATCTCGGCCTTGCGCGGGCTGATGCGGAGCTCCTTGGCCATCTCCGCCGCAGTGGGCGGGCGGCCGAGCCGGGCCTCCATCATCGCAGTGGTCCTCCGCCACTTGGTGACCATCTTCACGAGGTAGGCGGGGATGCGGATGGGTTGACCGGCCTGGATCATGGCCCGCTTGATGGCCTGCTTGACCCACCAGGCCGCGTAGGTGCTGAAGCGCACGCCGGCATCAGCGTCGAACTCCTCCACCGCGCGCATCAGTCCCAGGTTGCCCTCGGCCACCAGGTCCCCCAGCGTCATGCCGGGGGTGGCGTATTGCTTGGCGATCTTGACCACCAGGCGGAGGTTGGCCCGGATCATCTGCTCGCGGGCATGGGGGTCGCTGTGCTCGCGGACCCGCCGGGAGAGCTGGCGTTCCTGCTCGGCCGTCAGAAGCGGGGTGGACTTGATCTGGTCCAGGTACCAACCCAGGCCCGTGTGTGGGGGCATCGAAGCCATAGCCCGGCGACCTCCTCGGCGTCCTGATGCATCCTCCGACGGCAATTACTTCGACAACCCAAGGTCGGGTCTTAAGTAGGGCCACACTGCGGCGCGGCGGGTCGGTGGCAAATCAGAAGGGCGCGGAGGCCATTGCGTCGCAACGGCTTCCCGCGCCCTGGTGGTTGCGTGGGATGCTTTTGGCCGGGGGTGCTAGGCGTCTTGGGGGCCCTCTTGGGGGGCTCCCTCCTGCGGAGGCTGCTCGGCGTCCTGGGGCTGGATGGGTTCGGCGGGCTCCTCGCCAGCCAATCCGGTGTCGCCTTCCAGGCCGCCGCGGCGCTTGGGCTGCTCGGGGGTGGGCGCTTCCGGCCGGGCGCCCTCCTCGGCCGCCCATTGGGCGCGCTTCAGGCTCAGGCCGATCTTGCGCTCCTCGCTGTCCACGCGGAGGATCTTGACCTCGATCTCCTGGTCCACCTTGACCACGTCCTGGGGGTTGTCCACCTTGTGGTCGGCCAGCTCCGAGACGTGCAGCAGGCCCTCGAGGTCCTCCTCCAGCTCCACGAACACGCCGAAGTTGGTGAGCTTGGTGACCTTGCCCTTGACGATCTGTCCGGGCACGTAGTGCTCCGGGATGCTCCGCAGCCAGGGGTCTTCGGTAAGCTGCTTAAGGCCCAGCGCCACGCGCATCTTCTCCTCGTCGACGGCCAGGACGACGCACTGGAGATCCTGGCCCTTCCTGAGCACCTCGCTGGGGTGGCCGATCTTGCGGGTCCAGGACAGGTCCGAGACGTGCAGCAGCCCGTCGATGCCCTCCTCGATCTCGACGAACGCGCCGTAGTTGGTCAGGTTCCGCACCACGCCGCTGATGACCGTGCCGGGGGGATACTTTTCCTTGACCAACGTCCAGGGATTGACCTCGGCCTGCTTCATGCCCAGGGAGATTTCCTGCTTGTCCTTGTCGATCTCCAGGACGACCACCTCCACCTCGTCGCCCACGGAGATTATCTCGGAAGGATGGTTCAGCCGGCGGGTCCAGCTCATCTCGGAGATGTGCACCAGGCCCTCCAGGCCGTCTTCAAGCTTGACGAACACGCCGTAGGCCATGATGTTGACCACGGTCCCGCGGACCTTGGTGCCGACGGGGTACTTTTCCTCGACGCGCTGCCAGGGGCTCTCCGTGCGCTGCTTGAGGCCCAGGGCGATCTTTTCCTTCTGGCGGTCGACCGCCAGGACCTGCACTTCGATCTCCTGGTCGACCTTGAGCATGTCGCTGGGATGGCCGATGCGGCCCCAGCTCATGTCGGTGATGTGCAGCAGGCCGTCCAGCCCGCCCAGGTCGATGAACGCCCCGAAGTCGGCCAGGTTCTTGACGACGCCCCGGCGGACCTGGCCCTCTTCGACCTCGGCCAGGAGCTTGGACTTGGCCTCGGCCCGCCGCTCCTCGATGAGCTTGCGCCGGGAGACGACGATGTTCCGCCGCTCCTGGTCGATCTTGAGGATCTTGGCATCGATGGTCTGCCCGACGTATTCCCCGATGTCGGCCGGGCGGCGGATGTCCACTTGGCTGGCGGGGAGAAACGCCGGCACGCCGATGTCCACGAGCAACCCGCCCTTGATCTTGCGCGTGACGGTGCCGCGAATGATGTCGCCTTCCTTGTTCTTCTCCAGGACCCGCTCCCAGCCCCGGATGCGGTCCGCTTTGCGCTTCGAGAGCACGACCAGGCCGCTGTCGCTCTCCACTTCCTCCAGCAGGACCTCCACCTGCTGGCCGACCTGGATGTCGGAGGGGTCCTCGAACTCCCCGACGTCCACCGTGCCTTCGCTCTTGAGGCCCACTTCCACGACCACGTCGTTGCCGACGACGCTGACGATGTGCCCGGTGAGCACCGTGCCGGGCTGGGGACTGGCCTTTTCCTGAATGGTCTGGCCCAGGACGTCCAGGCTGTACTCCCCCCCCAGGGCCGCCGAGATCTGCCGTTGGACCTCCTCGTCGGTGACGCCCAGGGACTTGATGAGATTGTGGTCTACCATGTGCTGCCTTATCTGTGAGTCCGCTTTTCCCGCCGGCGCCGCTCCCGGTCCACGATGAACCGGGCACCGGCCCGCCGTCATCCCCGGCGGTGAGGGCGGCTGGACCGTCCAGCCGGCACGGAAGCCCGCAACGCGGCGAGCCTCTGACTTTAACGGCCATCCGTGGGCCCTGCAACAGCAATCCCGCAGCCGCGCCGAAGGCTTTCACCGGGCGGGGGAGACCGACCGGGAGGCGTGCGGCCTAACAGGAGCCCAACGGGCTGGCGGCGCAAAAAAAGGGGGCGACGTCGTGTCTCTTGCGAGACACTCCATCGCCCTTCGCCTTGGTCGAAACCCGCTGCCTCCGAAGAGGCCAGTGCTCGGCGATAACCTCGGAGGAGGAGAGACCGAGGTGCTCCCAGTGGGCGCTCATCTCCACTGTCCGCCGAACCACGGATTTTGACCGTGAGAAACCTCATAACGACCACGTTGCCTCAGGAGGAGGAGGAAGGCAACTGCAAGAGGGCGCTTATCTCCGCTTGCGAGGTCGTCGCTCCAGAGGTTCCTCAGTTTTAGACAATCCTCACGTTTCAGGCGGTTCTAGTCTAGATCGAACCACCACAGGCTCCGCACTAACTCGAGGCCTGCCGCTCATCAGGCCACGAGTCAGTGGCCCGGCCCTTTCGGGGCTGCTCCCTCCTTCCAAATGCTTCTCCCTGCCGATGGCGTGCCGGACGACCGCGCGCCACTGGGCCAACGTCACCGGCCGGGTCAAAAAGTTCGCGCCGTTTTCGCGGGCAGCGATCTCGTGTTCCTGACCTCCCACATCCCCGATAAGCGTCACGGAACAACGAGGCCAACGATGCCGTGTCCACTGTAAGGTTTGTCCCGTCGTCTCCGGATCGTCGCGCGTCGCCAGGATCACCGCCACCACGTGCTCCCGTGGGGGGTGCTCCATAAACTCCCAGACGCCATCGTACGCCCGAAGACAACTGTTTTTCAGTTGTCGCATCTCGTGGCCGATCCGCTCTGCCTCGTCATGGTCATCGCAGGCCATGACGATACATTTCAAGAATCGGCCCGGCCTCAGCGCCGGGGACGAAATTGGCCCGTCGCGGCACATCTCCCTTCCTTCAACATCGCTCCACCCTACCTTAAGCAAGGACGGTGCCGAACGTGAGGAATACGGAGAAAAAAACGTACTTCGTTCACAACAAAGAGGATAGGCGCCGGGATTTTCCCTTCGCATCTGGAGCACCCCTCCGCAGGGCTGCTGCATGACGCTACAGGGTGCGATGCCCTCTGCTACACATTGCTGCGTCGCGTCGCGCTGCCCCGGTCTCCCGCCGGCTGCGTCAGGGGGTGATGGGCGCAGACTCACCCGGGCGGGTGTGGTCGCGTGGGGACAGCGTCGGGAAGGCTCAGCGGTCCAGCCCCAACGCGCGGATCTTGCGATGGAGCGTGGTGCGGTGAATTTGCAGCAGCTTGGCTGCGGCGGAGCAGTTGTAGCGGGTCAGCTCCAAGGCCCGGCGGATCATGTCCGCCTCGGCCTGGGCGAGGTTCAGCGACTCCCCATCGTCTTTACCCGGCTCGTCGCTGGGCGGGGCATCCTCCTGGGCTACGGACTCGTCGGAAGGCAGGATCGCGACGCCCCGATCGTCCCAGTCGACGGCCTGGGGAGCCGCCGGCGCCATCTTGGCCGCGTACAGCCGCTCGACGTACGCACACAGCTCGCGGACGTTGCCCGGCCAGGGGTACCTCAGCAGCGAGTCCCGCAGGCGCGGGCTCAGCCGGCACACGGGCATCTCGTAGAGCTGGGCGTAGTAGTCCAGGTAGTAGTCCAGCAGCAGGGCGATGTCCTCGGGTCGCTGTCGCAGCGACGGGATGACGATGCGGACGATGTTGAGGCGGTGATACAGGTCGGGACGGAACTTGCCCGCGGCGGCGCGGCGGGCGAGGTTGGAGTTGGTGGCGGCGACGAATCGCACGTCCACGGCGATCGGCCGAGAGGCCCCCACCGGCGTCACCTCGCGCTGTTGGAGCAGACGCAGCAGCTTGGGCTGGAGGTGCAGCGGCAGCTCCCCGATCTCGTCCAGCAGCAGCGTGCCGCCCTCGGCGGCCCGGACGACGCCCAGGGTGTCGGTGGCGGCCCCAGTGAACGCCCCGCGCACGTGCCCGTAGAACTGGCTCTCGAAGAGGCTGGAGCTGATGCCCGGGCAGTTGACGGGGATAAACGGTCCGCTGGACCGCCGGGAGCGGGCATGGATCCTCCTGGCCAGGAGTTCCTTGCCTGTGCCGGATTCGCCTTCCAGCAGCACAATGCAGTCATTGGCGGCGACGGCGTCAGCGAGCCTGAGGACCTCCCGGAAAGGAACGCTGGCTCCAATCAGTACCGTGCTGACCGCCAGACCGCCTTGCAGTGTGCAACCGGCAAGGCCCGGATGTATCTCTCCTCCTGCGTCCTTCATCCGAACGTGCCTGTAAAAAGACTTAGACTAAATGCCTCCAACACTGCCACTCGAGAGCGTAGAAATGAGTGGAGATAAGCGCCTCAACGTTTATCAGTATACCCCGGGGGGTCGTTTCCTGCACGAGGAAACCATGACATTCCCTAAGGGCCTAGCCGTGCTGATGCTGCGCCACCGGCCCGCGAGCCTTGCGCAGGCCTGACAGGCGCCACGTTCGTCCCCGTCGTAACCGAAGTCGGGGGAGGATTCTGCCGATAGTTCCGTCTGTAGCGGACCAGCCAGGGACTGTTCGCTGTATGTCCAACCAGATGCGACATTTGCGAGTAGGCCTGCAACCCAAGGCCATTCTGGTCCTTACGGTTGTGGTCCTCGGCGCCGTGGGCAGCGGCGTGTGGTTCTACCTCACGGCCACGCGGTCGCTGCTAGAGCGCAGCGACGGACAGTATGCCGCGCGCACGGCCACCTCATTGGGCGGTCTGGTCCGCGAGGACATCGAGTCCGGCCGGGTGGAGGCCGTCGGCAGTGTCCTGGAGGACTTCACCCAGGTCTCGGGGCTGCCCTATGCAGCCGTGGTGGACGCCCAGGGCCAGCTCATCGCACGGATCTGCAACGACGGGCAGCGACCCCTATGGGACGGCCGGCTGCTGTCGCTGCCGGTCAGCGTCTCCAGCACCGACCGATGGGGCGACATGCTGGTGGTGGCCCAGCCGGTCTTTGTCGGCCGGGAGGGCAACTCCCCCGGGCGGCTGGTTGGCGCGATCCGACTGGTACTGAATACCGAGGACACCAGCGCCAAGCTGGCCGGGGCGCGGCGGCGGTTGCTCATCGTGGCTGTGGCCATTACCGGCTGCACGATTCCCCTGGGGTACCTGCTGGTCTGGCGCCTGGTGCTTCAGCCGATCGGGCGTTTGGTCGCCGTGACGCGGCGGTTGGCGGATGGCGACCTGATGGCTCGGGTGGGGATGCGTCGCAACGACGAGATGGGCGACTTGGCCTCGGCCTTCGACGCCATGGCCGAGCACGTGGCCCAGGCCCGGCGCGAATTGCTGCGGGCCAACGAGCAACTGGAGCGCAAAGTCGAGCAGCGCACCTGCGAACTGGCCGAGGCCAACCGCCGCCTCACGCAGGAAGCCGCCGACAAGGAGGAGTTCCTCCGGGCTGTGAGTCATGACCTCAACGCCCCTCTGCGGAACATCGCCGGCATGGCCTCAATGACGCTGCTGAAAGACGGCGACCACCTGAGCGGCGAGGTCCACCAGCGCCTGGAGCGCATCCGCGCCAACGCCGACGCCCAGACCGCCATGATCTCCGACCTGCTGGAGCTGTCGCGCATCCGCACTCGCCCGCAGAAGCGCCAGACGGTGGACATCGCCGAGCTGCTGGCCGAACAGGGCCAACACTTCGAGTTCGAGCTGGACAGTGGGAACACCACCCTGGAAATCACTCCGCCGATGCCCCAGCTCTACGTCGAGCGGAACCGCATCTGCCAAGTCTTCCAGAACCTCATCGACAATGCCATCAAGTACATGGACAAGCCATCCGGCGGCCGGATCGTCATCACCCACCGCCTCGATGGGGACCTCCACGAGTTTCGCGTGACGGACAACGGCCCAGGCGTCCCCGCCCGTCAGCAGCGCGAGATCTTCTGCATCTTCCGCCGGGCCCAGACGCCCCAGACCGCCCAGGTGCCCGGCAAGGGCGTGGGCCTGGCCGTGGTCAGCACGATCGCCTCGACCTACGGCGGCCGGGCGTGGGTGGAATCGCAAGAAGGCCGCGGCTCCAGCTTCTGCTTCACCCTCTCGGCCGAGCTGACCGCCCCGCCGGGGGCCCGGTCGGGCACCCGGCAGGGGGAGTCGGGCAATGGCAGCCCCCCTCGCGCCGCCCCCGTGAGCGCGCCGTTCCGGACGCCCCGACGCGGGCACAAGAACTCCCAGGCCGCCGGTACCGGGCGAGCCACTGGAGACTCTAACAGGACCCCATGAGCGCTGAAGCCCCAGGATACACCAGCAAGCCCAAGATCCTGATCGTCGAGGACGACGACGACCAGAGGAACCTGCTCTGCGAGGCCCTGAGCGTCTACTACGACGATCCGCAAGGGCGCAATATCGCGGCCGTGGGCTCCGGCGCCGCCTGTCTGGCGGCCAAGCTGGAATCCTTCGACGTGCTCCTCCTGGACTACCACCTGCAGGATATGCCAGGATTGACGCTGCTGGAGAAGGCCCTCGCCCGGGTGGACTTGCCGGTAATCTTTGTGACCAGTGAGAACAACTGCACCGCCATGGCTGAGGCGATCCAGCGGGGCGCGATGGACTACGTGGTGAAGCTGGGGGACTACCTGTTCACCATCCCGGTGCTGGTGGACAAGAACATCCGCCTGCACCGCATGAAGAAGGAAAACGAGCGCCACCAGCGGGACCACCAGGCCATGCTCAGCGAGCTGCGGGTGAAGAACACCCAACTCCAGGAGACGCTGGAGCAGGTCAAGACCATGGCCATCACAGACCATCTCACCGGGCTGGCCAATCGGCGGTACTTCGCCGAACTGCTGGAGAAGCACTTCTCCCAGGCGTGCCGCTACGGGTTCGATTTGACCTGCTGCATGTGCGACCTGGACGACTACAAGCGGATCAACGATGCGCTGGGCCACCAGATCGGCGACCAGGTGCTGGTCATCGCCGCGGAGGTCATCCGCTCCTCGTTGCGAAGCAGCGACGTGGCGGCCCGATACGGGGGCGATGAGTTCGTGCTGCTCCTGCCGCACACCTCCATCGAGCGGGGCCTGGCGGCCGGGGAGCGCATCCGCCAGCAACTGGCCACCGAGAGCGCCCGCAAGGACGGCCTGGGGCGGATCGTCACCATGTCGGTGGGCGTGGCCTCGCTGGAGGCCAACCGCCCGCCCAACCCCGACGCGCTGCTGTCCATGGCCGACCGGGCCCTGTACGTGGCCAAGGAGCGTCGTGACACACCCGTGATGGCCTTTAGCTTCCTGCCCGACACCGCCCAGCCAGCCGGCAAATAGCCCTCCCATCGGCGTGGCGTCCTGCCCCGTTTCGACCTTCGAGCTTCTTCTCTACTCCTGGCCCTCTTCCATCCGCACAATGAGAAGCTCCCAGCCGTGGGCGGTGGCGGGTTGAGAGGCGTTGGGAGGCATGTACTCCTGGCCCGGGTCGACGATGGTGATGAGCACCTCGGCCCCCTCGAAGTTGGTGCCCTCGAAGGCGTGGGCAAAGCTGTGGACCAGCATCTCGGCCGAGGCCCCGTGCAGCATCCCCACGATCATCTCCAGCCGCCGCACGCGCCCCAATCCCTGCGCGTCGGCGATCTGCTTCAGTTGCGGCCAGAGCTCCGTGGCCAGGCTGTGCTCGTGCATGCCCTAGTCCTCACCGCGCGGCTGGGGCACCTCGCGGGCGCTGGTGCGGCTCAGCTCCGTGTCCACGAGCGTCACCACGGTTTGCACCAGTGTGCCAAATTCCCGCTGCAGGACGGGGCTGAGCGCCCGCCCCGGGCCGACCTCCGCCGGCTGGATGGCCAGGATCACGACGTCCCGCGGGGCCTGGAGGAATTGGCGGCACAGAGCCAGCGTCTGGGCGAACGGCATGTCGTGCAGGCTGATCCGCCCGGGTGAGTCGTCGCTCAGTTGCTCGGCGGTGAGGATGCGGTGGCTTCCGGCGGGTGCGTGCAGGTCGGCGGCGTCGAACACCACCAGCCGCTGCGCCTGCTCGATCACGCCCAGCAGCCCCAGCCCCCCTGCTCCCCCGTCGACAAACTCCACCTCCGCCGGCCAGGGCCGGGCGCGCCGGACCGCCTCCAGCAGGTGAACGCCCACGCCGTCATCCCGCATGAGGATGTTGCCAATGCCCAAAACCGTCAGCTTGGCCATAACGCACTTCGGATTCACCGGCACGGCGCGACGCGGCGGGGCCGAAGCCCCGCCGCGCCCCACATCAAAGGGGTGGACCCCGCTCTAGAGCGTGCCCTTGGTGGAGGGAACCTGCCCACTGCGGCGCGGGTCGATCTCCTTGGCCGCCCGCAGCGCATGGGCCAGGGCCTTGAAGATCGCCTCGGCCACGTGGTGGTCATTGCTGCCGTAGGGGACGTTCACGTGCAGGGTCATGCCGGCCTTGGCGGCCAGGCGGCGGAGGAATTCCTCCACCAGTTGCGTGTCAAAGGTGCCAATCTTGTCGCCGGAGAAGCGCACGGAAAACACCACCACCGCTCGGCCCGACAGGTCCAGCGCCACCTCCGCCAGCGACTCGTCCATGGGCACCATCGCCCAGCCGAAGCGCCGGATGCCCGCCTTGTCGCCCAGCGCCTTGGCGAGCGCCTCGCCCAGGCACAGGGCCACGTCTTCGGTGGTGTGGTGATCGTCCACGTGCAGGTCGCCCGCGGCCAGGACGGTCAGGTCGCAGGCGCTGTGCGTGCCGAGATGGTCGAGCATGTGATCCAGGAACCCCACGCCGGTCTGGACCTGCACGCGGCCGGCGCCGTCCAGGTCCAGCGCCACCTCGATGCGGGTTTCCTTGGTCTTGCGGGTGATCTTGGCGGTGCGGTTGGCCATAGCTATCCCCTCCAAGCATCAATCGCCGCCAGCAGCGCGTCATTCTCCGGCTGGCTGCCCACGGTGATGCGGAGCGTGTCGCGAAGGCGGTCTTCGTTGAAGTATCGGACCAGCACACCGCGGGCCTTGAGGGCTTCAAACGCCGCTCGCCCGTCGCCGCCGGGCACGGTGACCATCAGGAAATTCCCCCCGCTGGGATAGACCCTAAACCCGCGCGCGGCCAGCTCGCGCTCCAGACGCTGGCGCTGGGCGCGGATGAGCTCCACGCAGCGGCTGTGATACTCCTGATCGGCCAGGGCCGCGGCCCCCACGGCCGCGGGCAGCGGACCGACGTTGTAGATGGCCTTGGTCTTGACCAGCCCCTCCATCAGGCGCGGAGGAGCGAGCCCAAAGCCCAGCCGCAGCCCCGCCAGCGAGTAGCCCTTCGACAGCGACCGCAGCACGATCACGTTGTCCCGCCGGGTAGCCAGGGCCGCGGCGTGCTGGTCCGCGAAGTCCACGTAGGCCTCGTCAATCACCAGCAAGCCCTTCAACTTGCCCGCCAGCCACTCGAGCCTATCGGGCGTGGCCGTGGCGCCGGTGGGGCTGTTGGGACTAGCCACGAACGTCACCGCGGCGTCGGCCTTCGCCAGGGCCTCCAGCGGCAGGGAGAAATCCTCCGGGCAAGGAACCCGGAGGCAGCGGGCGTTCTCGATCTGCCCCTGGGTGAAGTAGAACGGGAAGGTCGGATACGGATACGCCGCCGCCCGGCCGGGCCCGGCGGCGGCGCGGGCAATCATAATGATCAGATCATCGCTGCCGTCACCGGGCAAGATCCAGTCCTCCCCCACGCCCAGCAGCTCCGCGGCCGCGCGGCGAAAGCGCGCCACCATCGGGTCGGGGTACAGGCGCAGGGAGGCCTCGTCGAACTCCCGCAGCGCCGCCAGCGCTTTAGGCGAGGGCGGATAAGGGTTCTCGTTCTGGTTCAGCTTGACGACGCCGGCCAGCGTCACCGGCTGCTCGCCGGGCACGTAGGCGTCCATCGCCTCGATGTGTTTCTTGAAGAAACTCATGAGCGGTCTTCAGCTTCCGGGTTTCGGTTTTCGGATGCGCACCGCGTTGGCGTGGCCGGTCAGGCCCTCGCGCGTGGCGAAGTCGATCACGTCGGCTGCGTCGGCCGCCAGGCTCGCGGCGTCGTAGCGAAGCACGCTGGTGGCCTTCAGGAAATCGTTGCAGCTCAGCGCCCCGAAGAACCGCGCCGTCCCGCCGGTGGGCAGCACGTGGCTGGGGCCGGCGACGTAGTCGCCCAGCGGCACCGGCGTGTAGGGGCCGACGAAGATCGCCCCGGCGTGGCGCACGGCCGACAGGACTCTCTCATCATCGGCGGTGATGATCTGGAGGTGCTCGGTGGCGAACTCATTGGCCACCTCGCACGCGGCGGATGAGTCCGCAACGACCAGGATCGCCCCGAAGGCCTCAAGGCACGCCTTCGCCTCAGCCGATCGGCCGTAGGACCGGTCAGCCAGCTGCTTGTCGATCGCCGCAGCCACGCCCTTGGCGAGCGTTTCCGAAGGCGTCACCAGCACGGCCGAGCCGGGGTTGTGCTCGGCCTGGGCGATCATGTCGGCCGCGAGCCAGTCGGCCTGGGCGGTGTCGTCGGCGACGATCAGCACCTCGCTGGGGCCGGGGAGGCTTTCGATGCCCACCAGCCCCGTGACTTGCCGTTTGGCCTCGACCACGAAGGCGTTACCCGG